>JBEDHS010000036.1:0-3231 GCA_041173945.1 Actinomycetota bacterium | reverse complement strand
TGTCATCGTTGTTCACCACTCCAGCGGTTGGATGAACAAGTGGATAATGCCTCCGCAGGTGAGCCCAACAGCGAATGCTTCGTCATCTGAATACCCGAATGTGACAACGCGACTCGGTTGTTCTCCCGCCAAGATCGCGAGTGCTTCACTGACAACAGCACCTTCAACACATCCACCACTCACCGAGCCGATCACTTCGCCGTCTTCATTGACTGCCATTGCAGCTCCTGCACCACGCGGACCAGACCCTTGAATGTCGACAACTCGGGCAAGTGCAACGCGTTTGCCTTGTGCTCGCCAGCGGTCTAAATCGTCAAGAAGGTCACGCATTGTTCATCACCTTTGTGAGATGTTCCAGGGCGTCGAGAGAATGTCCCTCTACGAAGTCATCAACATAGGGCAAAGCAGCAGCCATTCCACGGGCAAGAGGCGCATATCCGGGAGTCACCTTCAGTGGGTTCACCCAGATTGTGCGAAATGAGACTCTGTGGAGGCGTTGCATCTGTTCGGCGAGCACTTCAGGATCTCCGCGGTCCCAGCCATCAGACAAGATGACAACGATTGCACCACGCGCCATCCCACGCACACCCCATTCATCGTTGAAGAGTCGCAGTGTTTCTCCCAATCGCGTGCCGCCGCTCCAGTCCTGCACTTGTTCGCCTGTTGAACGCAGGGCTTTGTCGGGATCTTTGGATGACAACTCTCGTGTGACTCGAGTAAGTCGCGTGCCGAGAGTGAATGCTTCAACGCGTTGGCGACCGGCAACACCAGCGTGCACGAAGCGCAAAAGTGCGCGCGCGTACGGTTCCATTGAGCCGCTGATGTCGAGAAGAAAAACTATTCGTCGCGCTTTTTCACCCGAACGCGTCCAGTGACGACGCATTGGTTCGCCTGCTGCGGCAAGAGATGCGCGAACGGTGCGTCGCATGTCGGGTCGAGTGCCGCGTTGATGGTGTGCTACGTGACGAAGTGATGGTCGAGGGGTTCCCGCGAGTCGCAGTGTCTCCATGAAGCGCATCGCAAGTTTCATTTCATCGTCTGTGTAGTCGGCAAAGTCTTTATCTCGTAAGGTCTCAACGCCCGAGAATCGCAAGGTAATACTCGGTTCATCGGAGGCGTTCGCATTGCCGTTCTCGGCACCTTCTTCGTTGTCTGAATCAAGTGCCAATGTCATCTCGGTGACATCGTCGGGAATCGAGTCGAGTGATTCTCGATGTTCCCAAAACACCGCAAAGGCTCGATTGAATACGGGAATGTTTTCATGACGTTGAATCAATGTCGAACGAGCGGCCCAATAGACACTGTCTTTATCGTTAATGCCCACCAACGCCAGTGCGTTCATGAATGTCAATACCGAATCAAGTGGAGTCGGAATTTCCAATTGGCGTAACAGTCTCGCAAAGCCAACCGCTATCTCCTCTGGAGTTGATTCGATATTGGGTTGTGCAGTAGCGGTGTTCATCCGTGCAAAAGACCGCGATCGAAGGCTTGTTGCACAATGTGTCCAATTCCGTGGTCACGAACACGACTGTGGTCTTCACGATATTTCAACACGGTTCCTAACGTTTGCTCAACGATGGACTCATCAATTTGGGTGATTCCCAATCGTCCGAGAGCGGTTGCCCAGTCGATTGTTTCAGCGACACCTGGTGGTTTGTACAACTTGATTGCACGAAGCGCTTCGACCGCACCAGCAACTTGGCGCGCCAACGTCTCGTGTACTTGGGGAACACGTAGGCGAACAATTTCGACCTCTCGCTCGAAACTTGGATGTTCGACCCAGTGATATAAACAGCGACGTTTAAGTGCATCATGAACATCACGAGTGCGATTGGATGTCAGTATCACAATCGGTGGCTGTGGTGCACGGAATGTGCCAACTTCGGGAACTGTGACTTGAAAATCCGATAGCACTTCCAACAGATAGGCCTCGAATTCATCATCGGCACGATCGATTTCATCGATCAGCAATACCGGCGGTGCAGTAGTGAAATCGAGTGCGCGAAGAATTGCACGCTTCAACAAGAACTTCTCGTTGTAGAGCTGTCCTTCAAGAGATTCGGTGTCGGTGCGAGTGGCTTCTCCTGTTGCCTCGGCTGCGCGTAGATGAAGGAGTTGTCGTGAGTAGTCCCAGTCGTACACGGCTTGGGCGATATCGATGCCTTCGTAACATTGCAGTCGAATCAATTCGGTGTTCTGCCAGCGAGCGATCGTTTTGGCAAGTTCGGTCTTGCCGACACCTGCCTCGCCTTCGAGAAAAAGTGGCCGACCAAGTGAGAGTGAGAGAAACACTGCAGTCGCGAGTCCCTCATCTGCGAGGTAACCATGTTCAGATAATGCCGCGGCAACATCGTGGGTGGATTGTGGCATCAATGTCACCCCTGAATCGTACGGGGCGGTGACCATTTGCCCCCATTCGGACCTTGTTGTACATGGCGTGTCGAATGATTTGGCATGTACTTCGGCTCACTAGGGTGCCTGTATGGACTTAGGAATCAAGGGTCGCACCGCCGCTGTCGCAGCAGGCACAGCCGGATTGGGCTTGGGAACAGCCAAGGCCCTCGCCGCCGATGGTGTGCAGGTTGTGGTGTGTGGTCGTGATGCCGCCCGTTTGGCGAGCGCTGTGGGCGAGATTGGCCACGGGGCGACAGGGTTTGTGTGTGATGTCTCCACCTCTGATGGTGCGCGCGAGTTTGTGACCCAAGCAAGAGAACAACTCGGCCACATCGACATCTTGATTGCAAACGGGGGAGGGCCACCCGCTGGCGGTTTTGCCCATTCTGACTTCGATCAATACATCGCTGCAATCGAAAACAATCTTTTGTCGATTGTTGCGATGTGTCAAGACGTTGTGCCTTCCATGCAGGAGCGAAAGTGGGGACGGGTTCTGGCGATTACCTCTGTTGCGGTCCGTCAGCCGATCGGCAATTTAATTTTGTCGAACACTGCTCGCGCTGGTGTCACTGGCTTTTTGAAGTCGTTGGCGCGTGAAGTCGCCGGAGATGGTGTCACCGTAAACACAATTCAACCTGGAACCCATGCAACTGATCGCATCACCAAGTTGTATGGCGACAATCCCGATGCGCGTGCGATGGGAATTCCGGCGGGAATTATCGGTGATGCCGATGACTTCGGAAAAATTGCGGCGTTTATGTGCAGCGAGCCCGCAAAATTCATGACGGGTGTGCAACTTCATGTTGATGGCGGCGCATACGCTGGTCTGTTGTAAAG
>JBEDHS010000035.1:0-7397 GCA_041173945.1 Actinomycetota bacterium | reverse complement strand
AGTCCTTGTTCGGTCATCTCGAATAATCCCAACTCATTCGTTGGGCCGAATCGATGTTTCACTGCCCGCAACAAGCGCAATGCATGATGACGTTCACCTTCAAACGACAACACCGTGTCGACAACATGTTCCAGAACGCGAGGTCCGGCGAGCCCGCCTTCTTTGGTGACGTGGCCAACGATGATGATGCTGACATTGCGGCGCTTTGCTTCTTGCACAAGTCGGTGTGCACAGCCGCGGACTTGCACAACAGATCCGGGTGCTGAACCCAGATCGGGATCAACAACAGTTTGAATGGAGTCAACCACAACAACAGAGGGCGCGATTGTGTCGATGGCCGAGATGATGTTCGGTAGTGACATTTCGGGTAACAGCCATAACTGCGGTTGTAGAGCGTTCAGGCGATCTGCACGCAGTCGCACTTGTTGTGCGCTTTCTTCGGCGGTGACATACAACGTGGGGCCTGCGATGTGGGCGAGCAATTGCAACAACAATGTGCTCTTACCAATGCCAGGTTCGCCACCCAAAAGTGTGACCGAACCGGGGACAAGACCACCGCCAAGGACACGATCAAGTTCGCCCACTCCGGTAGAGACGGGATTACTTTCGTGGGAGTTCACATCGCCAATGGGAGTGGCAGTACCTGGTGGAACTAACGCCAAGCCAGCTGCCAAGGTAACCAAAGATTCTTCTGGCCCTTCAACATCTTCAACGAGCGAATTCCACGCACCACACGCCAGGCATTTGCCCGACCATTTCGGAAATGAGGCGGCACATTCGGTGCAGCGATGGACGAGCTTTAGTTTGGCCACACCCACACCTTAGAAGCGGGGTGTGGCCTTTGAACAAGTTGATGTTGTTGTGAACCCTATGGCCACAACAACACTTCAACTCGGCGATTTTGTGCTTGTGCTCGTTCTGTTTTCTTCGTTGAGATTGGGTTGGAAACACCAAGTGCGCGCATTGAAATAGGGCTCTCTACTCCGTTTTTGCGGAGTAGATTCTTCACATCGGCCACTCGATACTCCGATATTCGGTAGTTGAATGCTGTGGCATCTGTCAGGCTTGCCGCATATCCCAAGAGTAATACCCGTGAACTGTTTGAAGCCTGTGTTGAGATTTCTTGGATCGTTGCTTGTGATCCAGCAATCATGCGACGGCTTGCAATCTTGAAGTTGACAGGTCCAACACTGGTTAATTGTGTTCCGGTGCCGGTGTACTTCTTCGTGACTTTTGCCGACCTACTAAGAACTGTTGCACCAGTTTTCTTATCAACAATCCGATATCGACAGGTTCCAGTTCCAATAGTGACGATCATGTCTCGAACCGCAATGCACACTGAATTGGATTGCGTTGTCAGTCGCTGAGTGCGCTTTGCTCTCGTGCTCAGCACGGTATGAGCTGTGTGTTTCCCAATTGGGCTGGGAAGACGGCGGTACACCTTGTTGTCAGTTCCACCACTGGCTGGCGGTTTTGCTGCTGCAATCGCGCCCATTTTCACAGGAATAGCTTTTGTAATTGATCCTGCGACAATTCGAAGTACTTCCGAGCCGGCGGACTTGCCAGTAACTGTCACTTTGCACGTTGCACCAGGGGCAAGACTTGCTGGGCAATCGTGTTTCACGGTGAATGTTGTTCCCGAAATCGTGATGTTTGAGAGGCTCACTGCCGCCGACGACGTGTTTGTAAGAACAATCTCTTGAACTTCGCCAGGAGCCGAGAATTCAATTGCACTCTTTGAAAGGGTGATTGCGTAGCAGGACCCAGCGAGTACACCTGAATACGTTGTGAGGTAGATCTTGTTGCTCTTCTCGTAAAGGAAGAGAACGTCACCATTATTTGGGTTGATTGAAGCATTTGCGCGGTCACCTGCAGCGACAACTTGTTCGGCGGTTGAGAACGTTGAACCCGAGTCAGTTGAATACTGGAAATAAAGGTCGGATCCTGTCTTGTGGCCCGTGACGACGTTGCCGCATGTATCCGCAGCCAACGAACGTGTTTGTTGGCCTTGGTCTGCTTCAACAGTTTTGGTCTCAACCGTATTGTCGTTCAAGTTGATTCGTTCAAGGTTTGAGTCACTTCCTACCATGTAGAAATAACGATCTGTTCCATTCGATGTGAGACCACCAACCGAGTAATACACATCAACAGATGTCGTTGTTTCAGCAGAAAAAGTGGCTCCTCGGTCCGTACTGCTGAAGTATCTCACTGTGGGATTATCAGTGAAGACGTAGACGTTTCCAGTGAGTGGATCAACATGAACGTCTGCAAAAACTCGAGCATCGCCAAGTGTGGACGAAGTCCATGTCGCACCACCATCTGTACTTCTGTAGAACGTAGAACCCCTTTGGTTGACTCCGTAGATGTAGTCACCATCCACCGCGATGTGCATGGATCCCCCAGCGCCAGCTCCAATTTCCACTGCGCTAGACCATGTGAGACCTTTGTCGGTGCTCTTAGCGATCTTGAAAGTCGATTGTGCGTCAGGGCCTGGTGTAGCAGGAGCCGTACCCCATACGACATAAAGAATTCCTGCAGATGATGCAGCAATTTCTGCTTCTTCACTCTCACTTGTCACCTTCACCGGAGTGGTGAACGAACTTCCTCGGTTTGAACTTGTTGCAACGTACACACCTGTTGTTGTGCGGAATGTTGCTGCGATAGTTCCATCGGCGAGAACTGCCAATTTTCGTGAGGTGTTCGACTCAGCGATTGTTGAACTTGCACAGGCTGCACCGTCACATGAGGTGTCGATCTGGATATCGGCGTACAACTTGCTGGCCGCAGCCGCAGACACTTCTGCAGATACGGAAGTACCGACCAATGTGGAAAAAGTAGGGACCATCAGTGATGTTGCGATGGTGGCAATAAGGGGCATTTTTAAACGCATTTTGAAATTCTAGTCTAGAAATGCTGCGTGACTGTTCTGATTCGACAATTTCGTTTTAGGACTTAGTAGCGGGGTGTGCGCATACGTCGTTGTTTGGCGCTGGCCACTACGAACAGCAATACAGCTGTTCCCGCCACCCACAACACGAAAAGAATCACAATGAGAATGCGGCCAAAGCCCGCGACGCTAGAGACCACGTCGACGTTGGTGCTTGAAGTGGCGATATCGACTCTCGATCCGTCCATAGGGACGAGCCAGGTGATTGCACCATCTTTTTGCACACCGGTGGTCGATTCAACATCGCCCGGCACAGCAACACGGAACGTTAAGCCCACTGCCGCACCAATGTCGAGACCTGCTTCTTCGATGTCTGCTGCGTACGGGGCTGTGCCTAATAACTCGAATGCAGCATCATCAATAAACGCTTGTAGTCCACCATTTACTTCTAAACGTCCAGCAAGTGTCCACACACTGTTGGTGTCTTTACCGCTGCGCGTCAGGACAACTTCTTGCAGTGGACCGCGAGGACCATTGACTTGTCCCAAAATTAACGTTGCTTCCGTCGCGTTTTTGAACTCGCGCGTTAACTCCAACGACAATCCGCCTTCGTCTGTTTCGTTTGGTCCGTCTACTTTCCAACCTGCTGCGACAAGGTCGTCTGTGCGGATATCTGCAGCCAAGTCCGGTGCTTTATCGAGAATTGCCTTATCGGCAATAGCGGTGACAACAACTTTGCCTGTGCCGTTCCTGTTGACCTCGAGCGAGATGGTCTGATCGACACGACATGACGACAAGAACAGCACACACCCCAACACAGCCGTCAAGATGACAGCACGTTTCTGACGAAATGGTGACACGAAGTACTAGTCGGCGGTGTCGCCGTCACCCACCAATGGTGGTTCGCTTGGTGCAACAAATCCTTCAACGGCACGGAACACGATGTGCTTCTTGCCAGGGTTTTCCGGATCGTCTTCAGAATCGACAACGATGATTTGTCCCGCGTTGAATTGCTTGTAGAGGATCTTTTCTGACAAGGCATCTTCCACGTGACGCTGAATTGCACGACGAAGTGGACGTGCACCCAGTTGCGGGTCATATCCCACCTCGGCCAAGAATTCCTTCGCGGCTTGGGTCAGTTCAATTCCCAAACCTTGCGATTCAAGCTGTGTGGCAAGACGCTTGGTCATCATGTCGACCATTTGCAAAATCTCTTCTTTGCCATGTTCGTGGAACACAATCGTTTCGTCAACGCGGTTCAAGAACTCTGGGCGGAAGTGAGCCTTCAAGGCGTCGTTCACCTTGTCGCGCATACGTGCATACGACATTGCTTGATCGCCAGTATTGAATCCGACGTTTGCTTTGCGCAAGTCCTGGGTTCCCAAGTTCGATGTCATGATCAACACGGTGTTGCGGAAATCCACACTGCGTCCTTGGCTGTCGGTCAGGCGACCTTCTTCCAGAATTTGAAGCAACGTGTTGAACACATCGGGGTGTGCTTTTTCGATTTCGTCGAACAGCACCACGGAGAATGGCTTGCGACGCACCGCTTCGGTCAGCTGGCCACCTTCTTCGTAGCCGACGTACCCGGGGGGAGAACCCACCAGACGACTAACGGTGTGCTTTTCCATGTATTCGCTCATGTCCAAGGTGATGAGGGCTTGCTCATCACCAAACAAGAACTCTGCCAAGGTCTTTGCCAGTTCGGTTTTACCCACACCGGTTGGTCCCAAGAAGATGAATGAACCGCTTGGGCGGCGAGGATCTTTCAGACCCGCACGCGTGCGGCGAATGCTTTGTGACACTGCTTTGACTGCATCGTCTTGCCCGATGTAGCGCTTGCGCAACTCGGATTCCATGTTGAGAAGTTTTTGGGTTTCTTCTTCGGTGAGTTTGTACACCGGAATACCTGTCCAAATACTCAACACTTCTGCAATTGCTTCTTCATCGACTTCATCGAACAAGTTGATGCCTTGTGCTTTGATGTCAGATTCTTTTTGTGCCTTCTCGTCGAGAAGTTGACGTTCCTGATCGCGCAAGCGCCCAGCTTCTTCGAAGCGCTGGTCTTCGATGGCCTTCTTCTTTGCGTCTTGCACTTCAGAAATCTTGCTTTCGATTTCCTTCAAGTCCGGCGGTGTTTGCATGCGCTTGATACGCAGACGTGAACCAGCCTCATCGATGAGGTCGATTGCTTTGTCGGGAAGATGACGATCGGAGATGTAACGATCGGCCAAGTTTGCAGCCGCGACAATTGCTTGGTCGGTAATTGTGACGCGGTGATGTTGTTCGTACTTGTCACGAACACCCTTCAAAATTTCAATGGTGTGTGCAACAGTGGGTTCGTCCACCTTCACGGGCTGGAAACGACGCTCTAATGCGGGGTCTTTTTCCAGGTGCTTGCGGTATTCATCTGTTGTTGTTGCACCGATTGTCTGTAATTCGCCACGTGCGAGCATGGGCTTCAAGATGCTGGCTGCATCAATTGCACCTTCGGCTGCACCAGCACCAACAAGAGTGTGGATTTCGTCGATGAACAACACGATGTCGCCGCGTGTCTTGATTTCTTTCAGAACTTTTTTCAAACGCTCTTCGAAATCTCCGCGATAGCGAGAACCAGCGACGAGGGCACCAAGGTCGAGTGTGTAGAGCTGCTTGTCTTTCAGTGTCTCGGGAATGTCATTTGAGACGATGCGCTGGGCGAGTCCTTCAACAATTGCTGTCTTACCAACGCCAGGCTCGCCAATGAGAACAGGGTTGTTCTTTGTGCGGCGAGAAAGAATTTGCATGACACGCTCAAGTTCGCGACTACGACCGATGACCGGGTCGAGCTTTTTCTCGCGAGCAAGTTGTGTGAGGTTGCGACCGAACTGATCGAGAATTTGGCTTCCGCCTTTTTCTCCAGCTTCTTCTTTGCCGCCTGCACCTGCACCAGTTGCTGCAGGTTCGCCTTTGGCGGCAGGGCCTTGGTAACCAGAGAGCAATTGAATGACTTGCTGACGCACTTTGCCGAGGTCGGCGCCCAACTTCACCAGAACTTGTGTGGCAACACCTTCGCCTTCGCGCAACAGACCAAGCAAGATGTGCTCGGTGCCGATGTAGTTGTGGCCCAACTGCAATGCCTCGCGCAACGAGAGTTCGAGAACTTTCTTGGCACGTGGTGTGAACGGGATATGGCCAGAAGGGGACGAGCCACCTTGGCCGATGATCTCTTCAACTTGTGCGCGTACGGCTTCAAGCGAGATGGACAGCGATTCAAGTGATTTGGCTGCAACGCCTTCACCTTCATGAATAAGGCCGAGCAAGATGTGCTCGGTACCTATATATGAATGGTTAAGAAGACGAGCCTCTTCTTGGGCGAGTACGACAACCCTGCGGGCTCTGTCTGTAAAGCGTTCGAACAATGGGACCACCCCGTTGTGATGTTGGTGGATATTGGTGTGAAGTGTATCGGTGCGGGGGGTGAGTACCCTGTCGACCCCGTAGCCTGAGACCTGTGACCGTTTCTCCGCTGCTCGGCCTGCCGACCATGGAAACAGACCGTCAGCGGGTGGAAGAGGCCCTGCTGGCTTCTGTGCGGACTCCGGATGCGTATCTCACTGAAATTGCGTCACATCTGATCTCTGCGGGCGGAAAGCGGCTGCGTCCCGTGTTCACAATTGTCGCCTCACAAGTGGGACGCGATGAGCCCGCCACAGACGATGCGATTATGGGTGGCGTCTCGTGCGAATTGGTGCACTTGGGATCTTTGTACCACGACGATGTGATGGATGAATCCACAACTCGACGTGGCGTAGACACCGTGAATGCAAAGTGGGGAAACCTGCAAGCGATCTTGGCGGGCGACTTCTTGTTGGCGAAGGCATCAGAAATTGCGGCATCGTTGGGCACCGAAGTTGCTGCTTTGTTGGCGCGCACAATCGGTCAGTTGTGTGAAGGCCAGATTGAAGAGTTACGCCACACCTACAACATTGCTCGTCCTGTCGACTCGTACCTCACGTCGATTTACGGAAAGACCGCTTCGCTGTATTCCACCGCGGCGCGTATTGGTGGACTTGTTGCCGGCCACGATCGCAGCGTTGTTGATTCACTCACCGCATATGGCGCTGCCTACGGCATGGTGTTCCAAATTGTTGACGATGTTCTCGATTTAACCGCCACCGATGAACAGTTGGGGAAGCCCGCAGGCCACGACATGGAAGAAGGCGTGTACACCCTGCCCGTGTTGCACACGTTGGCTGCTGGTGGAGCTGCTGCGAGCGAATTGGGTTCTATTTTGGGTCGACCATTGAACGATGTGGAACGAGACAAGGTGTTGCACATCGTGCGTTCGAATGGCGGGGTCGCGACTGCGATTGACCGCGCACGTTTTTATGTTGACGAAGCAGAACGTGCATGTGATGCATTGCCACAAGGTGTGACCACCGATGCAATGCGAGAAGCCACTGCAGCTTTACTCGCCACGGTGTCTTAATCTTCACGGTGTCTTAATTCTTTAGTGCACGCGCGGCGG
>JBEDHS010000034.1:0-3991 GCA_041173945.1 Actinomycetota bacterium | reverse complement strand
GACCATTCGGGGTTCCTATTCCAACGTGGTCGGCTTGCCCCTTCGTGAGACGGCCCAATTGCTGGGACTTGGGGGCGAAATTGGGGACATCTCGCCCGGAGATATCTAGTTAGCACTCACGGGTCTCGGTTGCTAACAGGCGGGGTTTGTCTCTATCATTAGCAATCGCACTCACCGAGTGCTAACCCCCCGGGCCGGCTTGCCGGAACGGACGTCAATCTGCCACGCGCTGATTTTTTCGGAGGAAATTATGAACCTGAAGCCACTCGACGATCGAATTGTCGTTAAGCCCAGCGAGGCCGAGCAGACAACTGCCTCGGGTCTTGTTATTCCCGACACTGCTAAAGAAAAGCCACAGCAGGGAACAGTTCTTGCCGTTGGTCCTGGTCGCTGGAGCGACGATGAAGGCGAGCACTTCCCACTCGACATCAAAGTTGGCGATGTTGTGTTGTACAGCAAGTACGGCGGCACAGAAGTGAGCCATGGTGGAGAAGATCTTCTCATTCTCACCAGCCGCGATGTTCTTGCGATCGTCACAAAGTAGGTCGACAACATGGCAAAGCAATTGAAGTTTCACGACGAAGCTCGTCGTGCCCTTGAAGCAGGTGTCAACAAGTTGGCCGATGCGGTCAAAGTGACACTTGGACCAAAGGGACGCAACGTTGTGCTCGACAAGAAGTTCGGCGCACCCACAATCACCAATGACGGCGTCTCCATCGCAAAGGAAGTCGAAATCGACGATCCATTTGAGAACATGGGCGCACAATTGGTGAAAGAAGTTGCCACCAAGACAAACGATGTTGCCGGTGACGGAACAACCACTGCAACAGTTCTCGCCCAAGCAATGGTGCACCAAGGCATGCGTAACGTCGCAGCAGGTGCAAACCCCATGGGCTTGAAGCGTGGTATCGAAAAGGCAGTTGCTGCTGCAGTTGAGGCAATCAAGTCTCAAGCAAAAGATGTTGACGACAAGGGCGATATCGCCAGCGTTGCCACCATCTCGGCAGCCGACGCATCGATTGGTGGCGTCATCGCCGATGCCATCGACAAAGTCGGCAAAGACGGTGTTGTCACTGTTGAAGAGAGCAATACCTTTGGAATCGAGCTCGATTTCACCGAAGGTATGCAGTTCGACAAGGGCTATCTGTCGCCGTACTTCGTCACCGATCAAGATCGCCAGGAAGCAATCATCGACGAGCCATACATCTTGTTCTATTCGGCAAAAGTGTCATCGGTTCAGTCACTTCTTCCCGCATTGGAAGCAGTGATGAAGACCGGTCGTCCATTGTTGATCATCGCAGAAGATGTTGAAGGCGAAGCATTGGCCACCCTCGTGGTGAACAAGATTCGTGGAACATTCAACTCCACCGCAGTCAAGGCACCCGGTTTTGGTGATCGTCGCAAGGCAATGCTCCAGGACATGGCAGTGCTCACTGGTGGTCAAGTCATCAGCGAAGAAGTCGGACTCAAGTTGGAGAACGTCACACTTGATCTGTTGGGTCGTGCAAAGCGCGTCATCATCACCAAAGACACCACAACCATCGTCGATGGTGCTGGTGAAAAAGCTGAAGTGACCGCACGCGTTAACCAAATCAAGACCGAAATCGACAACACCGATTCCGATTGGGATCGCGAGAAGTTGCAAGAGCGCCTCGCCAAGTTGGCTGGTGGCGTTGCTCTCATCAAAGTGGGAGCTGCAACCGAAGTTGAATTGAAGGAAAAGAAGCACCGTATTGAAGATGCAATTTCGGCAACGCGTGCGGCAATCGAAGAGGGAGTGGTCGCCGGTGGCGGTACAGCACTTCTTCGTAGCCGTCCCGCAGTGTTGAAAATTGTCGAGTCACTGACTGGTGACGAGGCAACTGGTGCACGCACGGTGTATGACTCCTTGATCGCGCCAGCCAAGCACATCGCAGACAACGCCGGTATGGAAGGTTCTGTGGTGGTGCAGCGAGTGGAGAGCGAAAAAGGCTCCACAGGGCTGAATGCTGCAACGGGCGAGTACGTCGACCTGGTTGCTGCAGGCATCATCGACCCTGCCAAAGTGACCCGAGCAGCACTGCAAAATGCTGCTTCGATCGCCGCTTTGGTTCTCACCACCGAGTGTCTCGTGGCCGACAAGCCCGAGAAGAACCCTGCCCCAATGGGTGGGGGCGGAATGCCCGGTGGCATGGGAATGATGTAATTCGCCCGGGTCGGGAATAACCCCGAACCTCGGCTGGTTACAACTAAGGCCTCCCGTTGATGGCCCGGACCCCTAGTGGGCCGGGCCATCAATATTTATCCGGTGAATTCTCTTCCCGGTGACGTCTGTGAAAGGAGATCCGATGGCTCGAAAGAATTCGTCATCAGATTCGCAGTCTCGACCAGGACGCAACATGTGGGTTGTGCAACTAATCGAATACATCTTGGGTTTTGCTGTAGCGGGCGCAACAATCAACGCAGGCAAACCCTTGGGGCTGGCTCTGGTCGCTGTTCTCATCATTGCGAATGCAACAACAGTCAAAGCGTCACTCTCAGCATTTCGTGTCACCTCGCCTCGTGTTCATCAATCACTTGGGATTGTTATTGCACTGCTGTCGGTGTTGATTGCATTGCTCGTACCGATGGATGTGTCGGGCCAATTAGTTGTTATCGCTGTCGCGGTGGCACAAGGATTCTTATCGGTACGCTTTGGTCATGGCTTTTGAGCGACCTGCACCCGATCTCACCAAATTGATTTCCGCATGGGAAGCATGGGAAAAAGGTGAAGAATTGCCTGGACGAGTCCTGGCAAATTTGAAGACCGCTGGTCTTGCAGAAATTCTTGAGGAATTGAAAGCCTCGGGCTGGACACCCACCGCTTCGTGAACACACGACGCGGAGGTAATCAAGTTATTCCGCGTCCTGAATCATGGCGATTGGGAGACGTCCCCTCGTGGATTGATTTTTCGCTGCGCTCACCAATTCCCGATGCGGCCACACTTGCTGAACGCGTCAACAATCATGTGCCCTCTCAACGAACATCGTTGGAGATGACACAAGAATGGGTTGCCAGTGCGCGTTCGTCTGCAGTCTTGGTTCCTGTGGTCGATACCGATAGCGGACCATCATTTCTTCTCACCAAAAGAGCGGATCATCTAAAAAATCATCGCGGAGAAGTGTCTTTTCCGGGTGGACGAGTCGAAGAATCTGAATCCATTCATGCTGCCGCTCTTCGAGAGACCGAAGAAGAAGTTGCGCTCGCGTCAACACATGTGCGCATTGTGGGAGAGCTTGATCCACTCACCACCTTTGTCAGTAACAGTGTGATTGTTCCAGTGGTGGGTGTTGTCTCGTCCCTCGACGGTCTGTGTGCCAACCCTGATGAGGTTGCAAAAATTTTAATCGTGCCGATTTCGGAGTTGGTGTTGTCGAAGACGTATCACAATGAATGGTGGGAAACACCACGTGGCGATCTGAACATTCACTTTTTCGATCTTGATGACGAAACAATCTGGGGTGCAACCGCGCGGATTATTCGTCAGTTCATTGAAGTCGCTGTCGCACCAGTCTGATTGTCACGGGCCCGCATAAGCCCGTACAGCACGATAAAAAGTTTTTGCCCACGCACGACACAATCGTTTCGCCGATTTCACTCGCTGGCTACAGTCGCGCAACATGTCTTTATAGAAAACATTGTCGATACGTTGACGCATCGACGACGTCCACCATTTGCCGTTGCTCAGGGTTTTGAAATTGCGATATCCAAAATCATGTCGGTGACATGCATGGGTGAAATCGAATGTTCGGCCAGTGCTACCAACAACAGGCGCCGAACAACCATCTGTCGTCCAATCAAGACGAGAATCATGATCTGGAGAATGTGCGAGCGCGACAAAAGATTTCAGTGAAAGTCGAAACATCGCCGAGTGCACTGTGGCAAGTGGAGGGGGAGTAGACGCCGAAACAATCGCGGCGACGACGAGAGTGCTGACAATTGCCATGTCATCCTCCTTGGAGCACTTGTGTG
>JBEDHS010000033.1:0-6631 GCA_041173945.1 Actinomycetota bacterium | reverse complement strand
AAGTGGTGCTGGCAGATGTTGTGATTGTGGGCATCGGTGTTGCACCGGCAACAAGTTGGTGTGAGAACTCTGACCTAGAAATTTCAGATGGCGTTGTGTGCGATGCGAATTTGTGCGCAGGTCCCAAGAATGTTTTCGCTGCCGGCGATGTGTTGCGGTGGCCAAATCATCTATACACCGATGTTGAGCCCACCATGCGTGTCGAGCATTGGACTAATGCCGCAGAACAAGGTGCGCATGCGGCAAAAAATCTCCTCGCTCATCTCAACGGCACCGAACAAACCCCGTATGAAGCGGTGCCATTTTTCTGGAGCGATCAATTCGATGCCCGCATTCAATTCCTTGGCCGCGTCACCAAAGATGCTGTTGCCGAAGTCGTTGCGGGAAACCCGGCCGATGGTAAATGGTGTGCAATCTATGTCGCTAACAATCGACTTGTGGGTGTCCTTGGCGTGTCGATGCCGAAATTGGTGATGCCCAGTCGTGCATTGTTATCCACTCACACATCAGCCGATGCCGCACGCGAACACTTTGCTCGCGTAGTTGCCGCGCAAGCATCACCGCCACCGGCACAGTAAATTCATCAGCAATGACATTGCCCGACCCAGAGCGATTGGAAGTGTGGCGCTCTTTTCGTGTTGCCCATGCAGCGCTGGAAAAAATGTTGGCGGTGGCATTAAACGAATACGACGGGCTGCAACTTCCCTGGTTCGAAGTGTTGGATGCTCTCGCGTTCAGCGACGAAGGCTCACTGCGTTTCAATGAATTGGCAGAGCGCGTGATGACGCACCCGTCCAGTTTGTCACGGCAACTCGACCAGTTAGAAAAACGGCGTTGGATCGCACGAGAAAAATCGGTGTTAGATGACGGCCGCGCAATTGTTGTAGTGCTTTCTCCGCGGGGTCACGAAACCTGGAAACAGGCCAGCCTGACCTATTACCGCATCGTGCGACACGCATTCACCAACACATTGACCGAGACCGATGTGGTGGCGTTGCACCGCGTATTTTCCAAGGTTTTGGAAGCCGAATAAAGTTCACACCTCTCCAATTCTGGTGCGAGCCGCCCGACAGGGCAGACTGAGAAACACCTCGGAACACCCCGTTCCCCGTCATCAAGGAATCCATATGCACAATGCAGTCATTGTCGATGCCATCCGCACACCACTCGGAAAGCGCAACGGTCGCTTGAAGGAATGGCACCCCGTCGATCTTGCTGGCCATACCTTGAAAGAACTGATCGCTCGCAACAACATCGACCCCGAATTGATTGACGACGTGATTATGGGCTGCGTGATGCAAGTGGGCGAGCAAAGCTTGAACGTTGCACGCAATGCCGTTCTTGCTGCCGGATTGCCCGAAACAATTCCTGGTACCACCATCGATCGTCAATGTGGATCTAGCCAACAAGCCGCGCACTTTGCTGCCCAAGGCGTTATGGCCGGCGCATACGACGTGGTTGTTGCAGCAGGTGTTGAAGTGATGACACGTATTCCCATGGGTTCAGCTGTTGCCGATGGCAAATATGGTTACCCATTCGGCCCGATGGTGACTGCGCGTTACGCGCCAGACGGCGGCCTTGTTCCTCAAGGAATTAGCGCTGAGATGATTGCCGACAAGTGGAACATCACGCGCGAAGACATGGACCGTTTCGGTGCACGCTCGCAAGCACTCGCCGCACAAGCAACCGCCGAAGGTCGCTTCGAACGCGAGATTCTTCCTGTGTTGGATTTCGAAGGAAAGATGATGACCACCGACGAAGGAATTCGCGAGTCTCCATTTGAAAAACTGCAGACACTCAAGCCAGCGTTCCGCAGCGAAGAAGAAGGTGGCCGTGTGACTGCTGGAAACTCCAGCCAAATCACCGACGGTTCTTCAGCTGTTCTCATCATGAGCGAAGAGAAGTGTCGTGCACTTGGTTTAACACCACGCGCACGTTTTGTGAACTTCGGTCTTGCTGGCGACAATCCACAATTGATGTTGACTGCACCAATTCCGGCGACAAAGAAGGCACTCGCCAAAGCTGGGCTCACGATGGGTGACATCGACATCACCGAAATCAACGAAGCGTTTGCGTCTGTTGTCTTGGCGTGGGAAAAAGAACTACACCCCGACATGGCAAAGGTAAACCCCAACGGCGGCGCAATTGCACTTGGTCACCCACTTGGTGCAAGCGGTACTCGTCTTCTCACCACGTTGCTGCATGAGCTCGAGCGCACCAATGGTCGTTACGGCTTGCAGACAATGTGTGAAGGTGGTGGCATGGCAAATGCCACCATCATCGAACGCCTCGGCTAAATCGTTAGCGACGTCTTTTTTCTGAACACTGCAGCCAGAATAGGAACGTGTTCATGATTGGTCTGTCGTTTCCAGAGTGGGGAACCATTGTCTGGATTGCAGTCGGTCTTGTCATCATGCGCTTTGTGTGGAAGTTCGGCTTTGGCATGTTGCGTTCAATGACCACCTCGATGCCACCGCCACCACCCAGTGGCGAGATGCGAAAGATCAATGTTCGTTACCGGTGCAGCGTGTGCGGGGTGGAACTGCGAGTGGTGATGGCCCCCGACGAGGACCCCCCTCCGCCTAAGCACTGCCTGGAAGACATGGACATCGTCGCGCCACTATACGAATAGACCTTTATTTCAAGGCCTTTAGCGATTGAAAACCAATTCAATCGTGCTAAGACTGAAGGTGTGTTTAGTCAATCTTTCCGCCGTCTGGCGTCTCTTCTTCTCGCCGTGGGATTGGGTGCCAGCGTGTCTCTCACCGTTGGTACTGACGCAGTTATCGCCAACGGCGCACCTGCGAACGACAACATCGCCGACGCGATAAATCTCTCGTCGCTTGGATTACAAAGCACATTGAGTGGCTCGAACCTCGGTGCAACGTTGGAAGCGAATGAACAGTTACTCGTAGATCCTGAGGTCAGCTACCTCTGGGGCTCGTGGAGCAAATCCGTGTGGTACCGAATCACTCCCGCGCCAGGCATGGTCGAAGTGAGCACTATCGGTTCAAGCTTTGACACTCTTCTTGCAGTTTTTACTTTTGTAACACCAACCAGTTTTGGTACGCCGAACCTTGTGACGTTAAGCGACGACATCATTGAGAGAGAGAACCTGCGAAACAGACAAAGCAAGACTGCGTTCCAAGCAGACGGTACGACCACTTACTACATTGCCGTCGGAGGATTTGGAGAGTCAGAGGGCAACATCACTTTAAATTGGGCCTTTCCTCAACCATCTACAAATGACGACATCGCTCAAGCATTTCAACTAACAAATACGGGTGACACACGAACAAATCGCAACAACTTTTTGAGCGATATCGAGTCCGCAGAATCCGATCTAGTCCAGTACTGGGGCATACCAAATTGGACGAATTCAGTGTGGTTTTCTGTTCAGCCCGCAGCCGGAACTTGGGGAGTTCGCCTTGAAAATTTCGTCGGTGCGCAAATTGTGTTATTAGACGATGATGACTTTTCCAATGAAAGCATCGTTGGTTGGTCACCAAACGCAATCGGATTTAGAGCAGATGGTACAAGGACCTATTACATCGGCATCGGTGCAGGCGAAAACGAACAAAGCTTTGACATCGTGTTTTCCTCGATAGTCCAGCCAAATCGGGTTACCTCTGCCGAATTAAATCCTGGAGCGAACACAACAATTTCCTGGCCAACCCCTGACAATTTTGATCCGCAACTTCATGCATTCCGTGTCTACCTATCTAACGGTGATTTGAGACGGTATTGCGATGTCACGTTGCCGGCAACATGTCCATTTCCACGTTTACAAAACGGTACGTGGAGAGTAAGCATTGTTCCCTATGAGTCACTTCATGGCTTTGAAGGCGACGAGTACGCTTTTGACATTGACCTGACGAATATCTCAAATGATTATTTTGGCGCGTCTACATCTTTAACGACTGACTCAGGTGAATTAACTGACTTTTTTGATCATGCAACTCTTGAGACCGGGGAACCGACTCACTTTTCATCCGCCACGTATTCCACTTTGTGGTATAGCTATACACCAACGGTGTCCGGCACCAGCACTTTCAATGTGACAACCACAGACGTTGAAGCTTCTGGAGAACTTCAACCAATTGTGGCGGCCTACACGGGAACAACGTTGGCAAATCTTCAACCGATTGCAAGTTCGGGTACTTCTCTCACATGGCAATCAGTGGGTGGACAGAGATATTTCGTCGCTGTCGCATCACGATTTGAGCCGATAGAGGTGCAGAGCTCTCCGTTCCGGTTTCACACAATGACGTGGTCACATGTTGCAGCTCCGGCAACGACTGCAGCGCCGACAACTACAACAACGGTTCCCGTATCGAAAGTCATCTCTGTCAAGGCAAAGAACAATGCGACGATGGCCTCTATTTTGAAGAAAGCGAGGATCAGAGTTCCAAAAAACGCCAGGGTGACCTACACAATCGCAAAAGCTTCAAAGAAGAAGTGCTCGGTTGTGAGAAGCAGAATTCAGTTGAAGAAAAAAATCACCTGCTCAATGACTGTCAAAATCAAGCCGACAAAAGGCAAGACCGTTTCTCACAAGTTGGCAATTAATTCGTAACTCTAGAGTCGATAGCCAACCTATTTTCGTATGGTGCGGCTTATCTCTGAGCCAGCAACAATGCGATAACGGATTACAGATCTCTTCAACAAGGTTGTCGAAAATCTCTTATTCGCCTTAACGGGTATAGCCATGACGCGGATCCACTTATCGTTGTAGAGCCGTTGAAGAATCACGCGCTTCCCTCTGAATGACGCATCAACTCTTCCGCTAATGGTTACTTCTTTGTTTCGACGCGTTGCACGAATTGTTGGTGCAGATAATCGATTTGTAGCAATCTCGATAGACAGATTCTTCGATAAAACGCCTACCGAATTTGTTGCACTAATCGTGAAATTGAACATTCCTGATTGTGTGGGTGTGCCGGTAATTGTTCCCGTTGTTGCGTTCAACGTAAGGCCGGTGGGCAACGAACCTGAGGTAACTGAGTATGTGGGCACTGGTGTTCCATTGGCGAGCACCCCGTCTGAGTAACTTTTTCCTACGATGGCGGACTGGACAGTTCCGTCTGCCCATTGCCATGGAATTCTTGCAGTTGCCGACAGGTGAACATGATTGGCTTCAAGCCCACCTAAGACAGATGCACTCGTCAAGCCGCGAGGGATATCACTGATGTATGTCTGCAAGAAATACGCAAAAACCATTGACGTAGTTAAATAGTTTCCGAATTCGTTCATGAGTTCAGTGTCGTACATATGCATACATGAATCGAATTCAGGCCATGCTGTGTTGTTTGGATCAGCTAGTGAATTTGCTAGACCATGTCCAAGGGCACTCAGGCGATACGTATTCTGAGTTGCGCCTTCTTGTGGTTCTACCAAATTTAATGACAAATAGAAATATGCATAACAGAAGTAGGGTTCGGGTGTCATCGGAACAGACGCTACATGTGCTGTGCTTTCCAGAATTGGGGGGAAAAGCTCGGGATACATGTTTGCGAGTAGAGAAGCTGAAGCCACGAGAACATATGTCAATGTGGGGTGCAGTCGTTGTCCGGTTCTTTCAATCATGAAGTTGTAGAAGTCGCTGAATCTTCTACAAAGTTGGTAATTGCCGTCCTCTGTGCAATCAATGGGGGGTGTGACGGAATATAAAGTGCTATAAATCTCATCGCCAAGTTGCGAGCCGATAGATGACCACGCCTGTTTCTGAGCAATTGATGTAGTTGCAATTATTGAATCGTTGCGTTTGATCTGCAATGTCGTTCCGTCTTCAAATGGAAGAACGGTTCCATCGGACATCATGTAGGCATCGGTATATTGCATTCTGCTGCAGAGGAGTACGAAACCATCACTCGTGGGTAGCCGGGGTATGAAGGTAGACAACGCTGGGTCGAATTGATTCTCAAGGAGGCTCTCTGGGAAATAAAAAAATTGATTCGCATAAGAATCGGCGGTAGTGACGAACTCTGAAACGTCTTGCGTCGAACCATCTGCAAAGCGCAGTTCAAAAGTCAGCCCGGTAGTAGACGTCAATCGTTCGCCAGTTACATCGTCTGCCGTGAACAGAAGAGGAAGCCAGTACTGACTGTTCTCGGCGTCTTGGTTGGCGCGACACGATCCAATCGTCGGATCCCCAACAGCATGGGCTGTGCCGGAGGGTGCAATCGCAATGGGACCAGCAACAAAGCTTGCGGCCAGGAGAAGTGCGATCGAAGAACGCAAAGGACTTAGTTTTCTACGATTGAACATAATTTCAATCTTATGCAGTAGCCACCTGGAAGTTGCTACATCGACGCACAATTGTTTATTGAGTGCAATCTTCTCCACTTCCTAATGGGCTGACTAGCGTCGCAGGGTTCGACTTGTTTGTGTGCCTGCCACGATGCGATAGCGCACTTTCGATGTGCTCTTTACAGTCATCGACGTCGAGAACTTTTTCGCCGACGTGACGCGAATCGTTTTCACTCGCTTCCATTTCTTGCCGTCTAGGCGCTGAAGTGTCACGCGGGCCTTGGTGTATGCAGGGTCTACAGTTCCCGAGACCCTAATCCTTGAACCTTTGCGTGTCATCTTCAGCGAAGGTCGAACCATTGGTGCGACGGCGACGACTTGC
>JBEDHS010000032.1:0-27889 GCA_041173945.1 Actinomycetota bacterium | reverse complement strand
GTCTACACCATGCGATACGACGAAGCTTCTGCGGTGTACGCCGAATTCGGCGCTTTCTACGTCGGCATGGTGACTCCTGTTGAGGAACTTGTCCATCAGATCTGAGCGCAAGTGACAACGGAACTCCTTTTTCTTCGCGATGCATATCAACGCGAGTGCGACGCTGTCGTCGTTGATGTGCGCGATAACGCCGTCGTTCTCGATCACACAATTTTCTATTACACCAGCGGTGGCCAACCACATGACACTGGGGTCATAAACGGTCAGCTAGTGGTCGATGTTCGCAAAGTTGATGGAGACGTTCTGCACTATCTCGTTGATGGGGCAGTAATACCTGAGATCGGCTCAACCGTGACATGTGTGTTGGATTGGGAGCGGCGCCACAAGTTGATGCGCACTCACACGGCAATGCATGTGTTATGCGGAGTTATCTGGAACGAATGGAAGGTTCCCGTCACCGGTGGAAACATGGAACCACTGTCGGCACGAATGGATTTTGAATTTCCAGAAGTGCCCGATGGTTTTGCCGCCACAGTAGAAGAGTTAGTGAACGCGGCGATTGCAGAGAACTATCCCATCGAGGTCTCCTTTTTGCCTCGAGACACCGCGGTAGTCGATGAGGACCTCATTCGCACGAAAGTCTCGTTAATCCCCGAGTCGGTTCCAGAGATTCGCGTGGTCGACATCGTCGGTCTCGACAAGCAAGCAGATGGCGGGACTCACGTTGCATCGACTCGAGAAGTGGGAACACTTCGAGTGGTGAAACTAGAGAACAAAGGCAAGGGTTTTAAACGCATTCGCGTCTCAATTGTCGACTAGCGTCGACACGTGTTTTGGGCTGAAGTTTTCGGGTTTATTGCAGCCGTACTTGGAGTGTTGCAGGCATGGCCACAAGCTCGAAAAATTCGGCAACTTGGACATGGCCATGGTGTGAGTGTGGCGATGTGGGTGTTGATGACTGGTTCGAGTGCAGCGTGGCTTGGTCACGGGATTCGTATCGGTTCACCGTCACTGATTGCCAGCACTATCGCATCAGCGGGGATGAATCTGCTTGTTGTCCTTGCTCTCACTCAGTCGCCGCGATTAGTTGTCTCGCGGTTTGTTGTCCTGTCCACGATTGTGGTGGTCGCAATTGCAACGCTGCCACTGTGGATGACGACACCAATTTTGTTTGCGTTCACCTTGTCGCGATTACCTCAAATTACACGATCGTGGAAATCGAAAAAACAAGGCATTACAAGTTCGGCTGTGTCAATGGGAATGCTGTCATTGAGCATTGCATGTTTATTGGCGTGGGAAGTTTATTCAATTCTTTGGAAGAGTTGGGTGTTAGTGGGAACAACGACAGTTGCACTAACAACATCGTTACTCGTTGCATATTTAGAGATTTCAAATTCGAAACTCACGAAAAATTACGAAAAAATTGCATAAAAAGTATGTGTGTTCATGTTTTTTGAATGAACATGTGGTTTTTCATGATGTGTTGACTAAGGTGTGACTGATTTTCTATTGCGTGTGCTTTGCACAAAATGCAAAGCAACAGTAGGGAAGGAGTTACCGATGAAAATCGGCCTTATTGGTTTCGGTAAGACAGGAAAATCTGTCGCAACAGTCATTTTGGAAAACAAAGAGATTTGTTTGAATTGGGTTGTTCGCTTGTCGCACAAGATGGAGCATCGCTCTGTCCCCGAATTCCTCGGTGTCGATTCAGACGAGCCTGGCCTCATCTACAGCGTCGAGGAGTTCTCTGCGCATGGGTTGCTGGCAAGGATGCCTGTCGATGCGATCATCGATTTCTCTGCCCAAGGTGGAATTGAATACTACGGTGAGGCTGCTGCGGACAATGGTGTGGCAATCGTGACCGCAATCTCTCACTATGACAGAGACAAAATTGAGTATCTGGAAAACCTGGGACAAAGAACAAGAGTCTTATGGTCTCCCAACATCACGGTAGGAATTAATTTTCTGATGTTGGCGGCAAAAGTGCTGAAGCAAATGGCTCCTCATGCAGACGTAGAGGTCGTTGAAGAACACTTCAAAGCGAAATCCGAAGTATCGGGCACGGCATTACGAATCGCAGACGAACTTGAAATTGAGACCGAGGAGATTAAGTCCATCCGGGCTGGCGGGATTATTGGCACTCACGAGATTCTGTTTGGGTTTCCTTTCCAGACGGTTCGATTGAAACACGAGAGCATCTCGCGCGAAGCGTTCGGCAATGGTGCGATGTTCGCCGTTGAGCATTTGTTGCGTGAGCCCGTTGGTTTTTACCGGATGGAAGATCTGATGCGCCCGTATTTCTTGGATGTCCCTGCCTAGAGTAGGGAAATGTCATTTTTGACCATTCTCCTCTTAGTTATCGGCCTTGTCGGATTAGTGGGGGGTGCTGAGTTATTAGTTCGTGGTGCCGCAGCGATTGCAGAACGACTGGGAATCTCACCCATCGTCATCGGACTGACTGTTGTCGCATTCGGAACTAGCGCTCCCGAACTCGCTGTCAGTGTGAATGCATCATTAGGCGGTAGCAGCGATGTCGCGCTTGGCAATGTGGTCGGAAGCAACATTGTCAACATTTTGTTGATTCTTGGATTGTCGGCAACCGTTGGAGCATTGTCGGTGACACAACGCATCGTTCGACTCGATGTTCCCATTCTGATTGTCGTGTCTCTCGTCGTTCTTGGTATGTCGCTCGATAATTCCGTGGGACGAATTGATGGCTTGATCCTGGTTATTGGGGCAATCTCGTACACGTGGTGGCTGGTGAAGACGTCACGCTCGGAATCAAAAGCAATTTCTGAGGAGTATCAAGAGGCAGTGGACATTTTGGATGAAGACATCGAGAAGTTGCCGATACTGACGCAGATTTTGTTGGTTATTTCTGGCTTAGTGATCTTGGTGATCGGTTCGCAGTTGCTCGTCAATTCCGCCACCGAAATAGCAGAGAGTTTCGGTGTGAGTGAATTGGTCATTGGGCTGACAATTGTTGCGATTGGAACGTCGTTGCCCGAGTTAGCGACATCGGTGATGGCATCTGTGCGTGGAGAGCGAGATATTGCTGTTGGCAATGTCATTGGCTCGAACCTTTTCAACATCATGTTGGTCCTAGGTGCAAGCTCTGCAGTCTCATCAAACGGCGTTCTGGTGCAGGATTCTGCATTACGTCTCGACATGCCGGTCATGATTGGCGCAACGATTGCTTTGCTTCCAATTTGTTGGAACGGATTTCAAATCAAGCGCTGGGAGGGCTTCGTTTTGGCGGGCTTCTACAGTTTGTACGTGCTGTATCTGTTACTTGATTCCAACGATCACTCTGCAACCAGCGTCGTTGGACCGTCGGTGTTTCTCGTCGCGTCGTTGTCATTGCTTGGCTTTTCTGTCACTGGGTACCAAGGCTGGCGAAAGCATCGCGCCACAGTGAAAGCACAGCAGCGCTGACCATCTAATCTGACCACCATGAGTGGGGTCATTGAAGAAGCACGTCAATTTCTCGCGACACATTGGTCGCCAGACGTCGATCGGCAACAGTGGAAAGAACTGGTGGTGTCCGAGCGTTGGGCTGCATTGCGTTGGCCAGAGGATTGTTTGGGGCGAAATCTTGATGACGAGACCGCCAAGCAAGTTGAGGCTCTTTTTTCTGCCGCCGGCGCACCGGGTCCTGGGCAAGATAAGTCCAACCTGTGGGCGGGGACAGTCATGGGGTACGGATCGCCCGAGATGAAAGCTCGCTTTATTCGGCCATTGTTGATGGACGAGATTGCTATGTGTTTGTTGTACAGCGAACCTGGCGCGGGATCCGACTTGGCGGGTATTCGCACGACCGCGGTTCGCGATGGTGACGAATGGATTGTGAACGGCCAAAAAGTGTGGACAAGCGGTGCTCGTGATGCCGACTATGGCATGTTGATTGCGCGAACTGATTGGGATCAACCCAAACACCGTGGAATCTCGTTTTTCTTTTTACCGATGAAACAGTCGGGTGTGGAAGTGAGACCTTTGCGTCAAGCAACAGGTGATGCCCGATTCAATGAGGTGTTCATCACCAATGCACGTGTCCCTGCAGAAAACTTGTTGGGTGAATTGAACGCGGGATGGTGGGTACTGCAGAGTGCCTTGGCCTACGAGCGGGCGGCGATGGGAATTTCCCGACAAGGTCCACGAGGTGCAGGCGGCGGCAAGACAGCAGCTGCAATGGGATCCATACCCTCTCCAGATTTGTCACTCGTTGCGCTTGCTCAAAGTGTGGGACGCAACAACGAGCCCGCAATGCGACAGAAGCTGGCTCGTTTGCATTGCATGCGTAAAGTGAATGACTGGAACAACGACCGTTCCAAAGCACTTGCTGCAGGAGGTGGTTCTTCTCCCATGGCATCGTTCGGGAAACTTGCGATGTCAGGCTTGTTGCATTTTGCAGCACACGTGCAAGGTGAATTGCTGGGTGCAGAAGGAACACTCGATGGCGATGAACATCCACGTGCCAGAGATGCGAATTATTCACAACTCAATGCCTATTTCACATCAATTGGTGGCGGTACGGACCAAATTCAACGCAACATTATCGGTGAGAGAATTTTGGGATTACCAAAAGAACCCGAGGTTGATCGGGACAAGCCATTCCGTGATGTTCCTGCGAGTAGCGCAGCGCGATAACGAGACGCTTACTAGTCGCGCGCCATTGTGATGCGACTGTGACCTTGGTAGTCGAGCAACTGATCTGTGTCGAGATCGATTACTACTTTGGTGAGATGGCCGGTGAACACAAATGGTGATTCGTAGAAACTGACAGGTGTGCCACGGTCGAGGCCAATATCCAAACCCGACCATGAAATAAGCAACCAGAAAATGTTGTTGGTGGTCATTGTTCCCACGACGTGGTCATCAATGAACATCGTCAGGGTCCCCTCGTTGCCATTTCGTTTCATGTGCACGCCCACCACATGATCACCGGGGGGAATCACACGATCAGATTTCAACATCTGATGTGAGCCACCAATGTTTAAGTCATGTTCGAGGTAGCCGTCTCTCACAAACAAGCTGTATCCACTTGTGAGGTCTCCATGGGAGACCAGAACACCTTCGCAACCGTCTTTCGGCACCGAGATATGTGCTGAGATTGTGTACGAGCGACTGCGCAAATCTGGGGCAACATCGGAGGGAAGATGACCCATTCCACGCCAGAAGGTGTAATTCGTTCGTTCTCCCGTGTGGCGAGCTGCGTTTTCTGCGAATCGCATCGCAAAGCGATCGTCGAGTGGAAGAACCTTGTATGCGTCTGCCTGCTTCCACCACATCTCAATCATCTCTTTCAGACGTTCAGGGAAGGTGTTCGCCAAATCATGACATTCGTTGAAGTCTTCTGCGAGGTTGTACAACTCCCATGTGTCATCTTCGAAAGCAGTGAAAGGTTGGTGGTAGGCAACTGCTTTCCATCCATCCATCCAAATTCCACGATGTCCGAACATCTCAAAATATTGCGGTCCGCGCGCAATGGTTGCTCTGTTGTCTGACAGAACAGCGGCAAACGATTGACCTTCAATGGGCATTTGTGGGACACCGTTTACTGTTGATGGTGGCTCGATACCCAACATCTCGGTAATAGTGGGCACAATGTCGACTGCGTGACAAAAATTGTGTCGGAGTGATCCCGAGTCGGCAATTACTCCCGGCCATGAGATAACGAACGGATCTCGGATACCTCCCGAGTGAGTGTTTTGTTTGTATCTCTTCAGTGGTGTGTTGGCTGCCATCGCCCAACCCCACGGGAAATTGCTGTGGGTATCTGGTCCACCGATGTCATCGATGCGGGAAATCTTTTCTTCCAACGATTCAGGAACCAAGTTAAACGGACCCATGGCGTTGATAAATCCTTGCGGTCCACCTTCTTGGCTTGCACCGTTATCGCTCATCACCATGATGACGGTGTTGTCACGTTGTCCAGATACTTCAAGTTGAGCAATGACGCGCGCGAGGTGTTGGTCGAAGTGCTCAAGCATTGCTGCATACGCCGCCATTAGGCGCACAAACAAGCGTTGTTCATCGGGTGAGTGGCTGTCCCATGGTTCAACGCTGTCGTTACGGGGAGGAAGTTGTGTTCCTTGTGGAACGATGCCGAGCTCAATTTGTCGCTGTAGTCGTCTTTCACGTACGACATCCCATCCGTCGACAAAATATTTCTCGCACTCATCAATAAGTTCTTTGGGTGCTTGGTGAGGTGCGTGACATGCACCAGGGGCAAGCAACATCATCCATGGTGCCTGGGGTGCGCCAGCTGTGTGATCGGCGAGAAAACTAATGGCGTTATCAACGAGGTCTTCAGTGAGGTGATATCCCGTCTCATATTTTCCTGGTGCAGTGACATGAGTGTTATCGCGAACAACTTCCGGGCTGAATTGGTCCGTCTCTGCATCGAGGAATCCGTAGAAGCGATCGAACCCACGCGCTAGTGGCCAACCATCGAATGGGCCAGTGGGGCCCGTCTCGGTCAGTGGTGTGACATGCCATTTACCAATCATGTAATTGCGGTAACCATGAGGGCGCAGAATTTCTGCGATGGTGCCGGCCTCGTGTGTGATCTTGCCCCGGTATCCCGGGTAACCGCTATCGAAGTTCGCGAGACACCCAACGCCCACCGAATGGTGGTTTCTTCCCGTCAACAGTGCTGCGCGAGTGGTGGAACACATTGCAGTGGTGTGAAAGCCCGAGAAACGGAGCCCTTGTTGTGCAATCGAGTCGATGGTGGGGGTTCGAACTTCGGATCCATAACATCCGAAATCTGCAAAGCCCACATCGTCGAGCAGAACAATCAATATGTTCGGTCTCTTCGCGTCGCCACTATGGTCTGGCCAATATGGCGTCGACTCGGCCAATGTCCGTCCGATTTTGCCGGGAAATCCCGCCGGTGTCGTGGGTTCAAATGTCATGGGGCCTCCAGAGTGTGTGTATCACTGTAGTGAGCCTCGAAATTCTTTCGAGAAAATCAGGTGCGTTCGGATTTTTGTTGCGAGTGTGTTACGTGGTGGTCTGCCGAGATTCGAGTGCTTACACTCCATGGCGTGACGGGAAATGTGCAGTATTCACCTGAATTAGAGCCATATCCCAAGGCTTTGTGTGATGCAGTAGTTCATGCTGTGCCCGGATGGCTGACGACACGAATTACCGCACTTGTCGAAGGCGTTTCAACTGACGATAGAGACAAAGTCCTTTCCGCATTAGACGACATCGTCGAACGCACCCAAAGAAGTGTTCGACACGATTTGTATGGATTACTTCTGCAAGATGTTGATGAACAAAGACAAAATCCGTTGCAGGTTTTGCGCAATTCGATCAAGTACGCCACTGATGTCTTGAACTCGTGTGGCATTCCTCATGTCGTTCGCGATGAGTTTGATGTGAAAGCAATGCCAGACGACGTGTACGCACTGGGACCGTTGACGTGGAAAGACTTATCCGAAGAAGTTCACGAAGCCGGAATTAATTGGGGAGCGTGGAAAGCAGCAACTGTTTTGCAGAGACGCCGTGCAGAGGGGAAAATCTCATGACCGCAACTCGCATCATTCCCGAAAACTTCTCTGCAATTCGCGGCATGGAGGCGTGTCGAGCGCTTTCTCGGGCAACAGATGAATGGCTGTCACAGTTGTTCGACAATGGAACCGACGGTGAGAAAAAGAAAAACGACATTGCACTAATTGCAGTCGGTGGGTACGGTCGACAAGAACTTGCTCCGTATAGCGACATTGATGTGGTGTTGGTGCACGATTCTGTCAAGAACATCTCCGATATTGCCTCGAAACTGTGGTATCCGATTTGGGATGCAGGCCTGAAACTTGGTCACTCGGTACGCACGCCGAAAGAGACAGCAAAGTTGTGTGCCACCGATCTCGATACGGCAACCGCCTTGGTAACAGGGCGAGTCATCGCTGGAAACGTCGAACTTGGCAACGCGGTGATTGATGCAGCGAAAAAGAATTGGCAATCTCAGGGTCGCCAGTGGCTCATTGAACTACATAAACGCACTCTCGACAGATATGCAGACGCCGGCGAAGTGGCATTTTTGTTGGAGCCGAATCTCAAAGAGGGATACGGAGGTCTGCGTGACATTCACACTCTTGGCTGGGCTGTCGAGGCAGGTCTTGATCTGTTACCTGGCGATGCTGAAGATCTTCAGTTCTGTCACGACGTGCTTCTCAATGTTCGAGTTGCCTTGCACCGTCATTCGGGGAAGCCAACAGAGATTTTGCGGCTCGAAGATCAACGAAGTGTTGCTGAACTTTCAGGGTATGAATCCGATGATGAATTAATGGCAGCGATTGCCTACGTCGGTCGACGTGTGGCCTGGATTGCAGATGAAGTGTGGGCTCGACTAGATCCGCCAGCGAATCGTTCGTCTCAGGCTGTTTCTGTTGCTACTGGCGTCCAAGTTGTGCAGGGAGAAGTGCATCTCGAAGACAGTGTGAATAGTGCACTTGACCCGACATTGTTGCTGCGAGTTGCCACTGCAGCGGCGCGTTTGGGATTACGAATAGATCGCACCTCGCTTGATCGATTAGCAGAGGGATCCCCCGTATGGCCTGATCCGTGGCCAGCTGGTGCAATAGATGATCTTGTGGCGTTACTTCTCGAAGGAGAAGCTGCAATTCCTGTGTTGGAATCACTGGACCAACGAAATCTTTTAGTCCGCGTGTTGCCCGAATGGGAGCCGGTCCGCAGCAAGCCACAACGTAATGCTTTTCATCGATACACCGTTGACCGTCATTTGTGGCAAGCAGTGGCTAATGCAGCGGGGCTCGTACATCGAGTCACTCGTCCCGATCTTTTGGTTATTGCCGCACTGTTCCACGATCTCGGCAAGGGTTACCCCGGTGATCACACCGAAGTCGGTGTCGAGTTGTTCGCAAAAATTGGTCCGCGTATGGGGCTCAACAGCGATGACCAAGCAGTCGTTAGTTCCTTGATTGATCATCATCTCTTGTTGGCCGATACTGCCACACGTCGCGATTTGTCGGACGATGCGACTATTTCGATGGTGGCCGAAAAAGTGAAGAGTGTCGTCGTGTTGGATTTACTACACGCATTAACCGAAGCGGACTCAAAAGCAACGGGGCCATCTGCATGGAGCACATGGAAAGCAGAACTTATTCAAGTGCTCGTTGACCGCGTGCGTCACGTTTTGGGCGGTGGTGATGTGCAAGAAGTCATGTGGCGACTTTTCCCCGATGCTGATGTTCTTGCTTTGATGGGGCAGCGAGAAATCGCTATTCGTGCCGAAGACGATCGTGTGACGGTTGTGAGTCCGGACCAACCGGGAACTTTTTCAAAAGTTTCAGGCGTGTTGTCATTGAGTGGTCTGGATGTACTTGGTGCCGAAGCACATTCTGACGAACAGGGAATGGCCGCATCACAATTCCGAATTGTCCCGCCTGCACATGGAATCGACTGGAACCCCATTATTGACAATTTGCACAAAGCATTACAGGGTCGACTCGCTCTTGATTCTCGACTTGCTGATCGTGCTGCAACGTATCGCGCTCGACGCGTGTTGTCGGCACAGGAACCAGCAGCTCCTACTGTGCGATTCGATAACGCAGCGTCGTCCAACGCGACCTATGTCGAAGTACGTGCACCTGATGCGGTTGGCATCTTGTACTCGATCACCAAGGCAATGGCAGACATCGGGCTCGATATTCGACATGCTCGTGTACTGACATTGGGAAATGAAGTTGTCGACTCGTTTTATGTCTCACCCGCCGGTGGGGGACGCATCGAAGATGAAACGTACAGGCAAGAGATTTCTCGAGCGATTCTCTTTGCGATTTCTTCTCTGTCGCGCACGTAAACAGTGTGAGATTGACGAAGTAGTCTGGCAATCGTGAGCGACGCTGGAGCCCAAGATTTCACCCGTGATCTCGTTCGATGGAGCGAGACGTTGGCGGCAATCGCGCGCACAGGAATGGGTTTCACCGAGAGTTTGTACGAACGTGAGCGCTACGAGGAAGTTCTGAAAGTCGCTGCCGATATCAAATTCGCCGCCGAAGAAGCTCTTGAGGTTCGTCGTGAGCAAGATCATTTCGTCCAAGAATGGATGGAGTCAATCGGGGAGGGTGTTCCTGGGTATGTCACTCCAAAGATTGCAGTTGGAGCAATCGTGGGAAATGACGAGGGACAAATTCTGTTGGTGAAACGTCGCGAGAGCGGAGTGTGGCTGTATCCAACGGGCTGGGCAGATGTTGGCTATTCCGCATCTGAAGTTGCCATCAAAGAAGTAGAAGAAGAAACAGGGATTATCGCTGAACCAATTCAACTGCTCGGAGTAATTGATGGAATGCGAATGGGTTTTTCTCGTTTTGGCATGTACATGTTGTTGTTTCACCTCCGTGCCACCGGAGGAGAACTTCAAGGACATCCGTTAGAAACTGCAGATGTGGGCTGGTTTAGTCAGGATCAGTTGCCCACTCCGACCGCAGGTGCGCAGTGGTGGTCCGAGATGGCATTTCGTGCCATCGACGGCGCAGTTCATCCCGCAACTTTCGATGAACCTCGACCTCACTTGTGGAGAGGTCAACACCCAGAGTGATGCGACTCTAATTTGAGTCTTGATCGCGGAGGAATTGTTCGACTTCATCGACAAGTGTGTCGATGTCGTCCTCATCATGTGAATCAGATTCAAAATCAAATTCAAGTTGATTCGGATTTTCAACACCAAAGGCATCGTCATCCATGCTTTCGATTCGCTCCACGTACTCACGCAAATCTTCGTCGTCTTCGATCATCTCTTCGACTTTGTTGTCATACGCCACCACTTGGTTGTGCAGGACACCCAATGGTGCAGGAGTTCCGATGATTTCTCCAGCACGAGCGATGAGTGCATTCGCTGCCTTCGGTGAAGGGATTTGGGATGCAATTGCAGGAACAGCGGCCCACAACGATGCAGAGGGAAGAGAGTTTTGTGAACAAGCATCATGGAGAACACTGATGATTCCGGTGGGACCTTCATAACGAGAGCGCTGCAAATCGAATCGTTCGATTGTGGCTGCATCGTTCGCGGTGCCGAGAATCTGAACGTCATTGCGGTGAGAGACATCTGCCAGCAATGCCCCAAGAGTCAGCACCATCGATGCGTCATAGCGCATGGCAACGCTGATGATTTGTTCAGTGAACAATCGCCATTTCAAGCTTGGCTCTGGTCCGAGAATCAAAATGACATCAGACCCGGGAGTGCTTGCGTGCCACATGCTGCACTTTGGCCACACAATTGAACGAGTGATTCCGTTGTCGAGACGCACAGACGGACGAATTGTGGCAAAGTCGGTGAATTCTTCTGGGTCGATATCAGCCAGTGGCTCTGCATCCCATGCTTGAATCAACGTGCGCACCGCGGTGCTCGCTGCATCTGCTGCATCGTTCCAACCACTGAATGCAGCGACAACAGTCGGGCTGTGAAGCCGAGGATTGGAAAGCCAGCGGACGTGGTCAGAAGCTGTCATTACTTGGGAAATCTACCGTTCTTTGGTCCCTAGTGAGGAATCTCGGCACTCCTTAGTTTTCTACGATGCAGAACCCGAATCTGCGAGGTCGTGCGGCCCGGCTGCCGGGTATCCCTTGGCTTGACGGATCGCGGCGCACCATGGTTGAAGTATTGAGATCAATTCAGTGGCATCATCGCCCAACGCATCAAGAATGGGTTGGCACTGAGTGTCTGTGGCTTGTTCAATTTTTTCTCGTTGTTCACGTCCGCGACTGGTCAATTCGCCATGTGCAATAAGGGAGTCTTTTTCGAGTCGTTCTATTGCTTGGGCATAATCATCATCTGACCAGCCACGAGTTTTGCTGTACGACTTAATGGGTAGGCCCCAATACAGTTCACTCACGATTCCAATTTCGCATGCGGTAAAGCCGGCCGAAATCCACGCTGCTGTGTGACTGTCTCCTCGGTATTCGCGCAACATGTCACCCAATCGCCACACGTGTCCCATTAGCGAATCGGGAAGGTGAAGCGAGCGCAATCCTGAATACAAAGGTCTACCTTCAGGGCGAAGCGTGGAGTTTGCGCGTTGGAGGAGTTCGCGTGCACGTTCTGCACCAGCTGGCGTTTCACCCAGAACTCTGTGTAACTGGCCGATGGCACCGTTATCGCGAGCATCACAGATTGTTCGTGCATCGGTCAATGTCCAGCCGTATGTGACGGCGGGTATCACGACTTGGGGATTGAACACGCCAAACGCCGCGGCAACGACTTCGCCGGGGACTTGTCCCATTACAGATCCTCGACTTGTGAAATACGCGGGACCATCCGGGGCCATCACGCCATTGAACTCACCTCGACTGGGAGCAAAGCCAAGTTTTTCGTAATTGCTGTGACATTCGGGTGAGAAATAGACCTGACCTGTGACTGGTTCTAAGGCACCGGCGAGGACACGGGAAAGAGGAGTGCGTGACATGGACGAACTCTAGGTCAATTGATGTGGCAAGGTTGACGGTATGGCTACAACGGTGGAAATCGCACAAGAAGTCACTCCAGAGTTGGTGACAGCGTTTGAAAAGCTGATCCCACAATTGTCTCGCTCTAATCCTGCGCCAACACAGAGCGAACTGACCGAGATTGTTTCGTCTCAAGCGTCTGATGTTTTCGTTGCACGAGTTGATGATGTGATTGTGGGATCGCTCACGTTGGTGACATTTCGAATTCCCACAGGTGTACGCGCATGGATAGAAGACGTAGTTGTGGATGAGTCTGCACGGGGACATGGAGTGGGTGAAGCGTTGAACCATGCCGCTCTTGCAGAGGCAAAACGCCGTGGAGCGGTGACTGTTGATCTGACATCTCGTCCTTCGCGCGAGGCTGCAAATCGTTTGTACCAGAGATTGGGTTTCGTGCAGCGCGACACCAACGTGTATCGCTACTCGATGTAGCGATTATTAGATCGCGTCGTTTCCTTTTTCGCCAGTTCTAATTCTGATGATTGTTTCGACATCGGTAACCCAGATTTTTCCGTCACCGATCTTCCCCGTGGATGCGGCTTGCATGAGAGTCTCAATTGCTGAATCGACCATCTCGGGCGAAACCACGATTTCCACTTTTACTTTCGGAACAAAATCGATTTGATACTCAGAGCCTCGGTAGGTCTCGGTGTGTCCACCTTGACGACCAAACCCCTTCACTTCACTCACGGTTATTCCGGTGATGCCGGCACTCTTTAGTGCATTCTTTACATCGTCGATCTTGAATGGCTTCACGATTGCTGTAATCAGTTTCATGCTTGATTCCTATTTCTCGTACATCTTGTCGTTTGTGTTAGCTGTGATACGCAGTCTCGCCATGGAGAGCGAGATCTAATCCATTGTGTTCTGTTTCGGCGTCTACTCGGATTCCGATGGTGACTTTGAGTGCTACCAGGATGATAGAGGTAACGATGAACGACCAAACTATGGCGACACCATTGGCTAGTGCTTGTTCGATGAGCAGGCCGGCATCTCCACCAAAGAAGAGACCTTTTTCAAACTCAAGTTCAAAGAACTCTGGATTCGCAAAGAATCCGATGAGCAATGAACCAACGATTCCACCCACGAAGTGAACACCGACCACGTCGAGTGCGTCGTCGTAGTTGAACTTCTTCTTCAGTCGTACTGCGTAACAACAGATGATTCCAGCAAGTGCACCAATGACGATTGGTGCGACCCCAGAGACATATCCCGCAGCAGGTGTGATGGCCACGAGTCCAGCAACAATTCCCGATGCCGCACCGAGATTTGTGGGGTGTCCATCACGAATCCATTCCACGAGTACCCAGAACAGTCCACCTGCGGCTGCGGCGAGAAATGTGTTCATGAATGCTTGTGCGGCCTGGCCGCTTGCAGCGAGTGCTGATCCGGCGTTGAAACCGAACCATCCGAACCAAAGAATTCCGGTACCGATCATCACCAAAGGCATCGAGTGTGGCGGCGATACATCACCGCGTCGCTTCCCAAGAATCAATACAGCTGCCAGTGCTGCGATACCAGCGTTGACGTGAATTGCTGTTCCGCCAGCGAAGTCCAACGAACCTCGCTGACCTAGCCAGCCGCCGTACACCCACTTAAAGACGGGTACATAGGCCAACAACACCCACACGGGGACAAAAATGGCCCATGCAGAAAACTTCATTCGGTCCGCGACTGCGCCCGAGATGAGAGCGGGGGTAATTGCTGCGAACATTCCAAGAAAAGCGACGGTTGCCAGGGTTGAACCATCGCCCGCGCGAGCGATGTCTCCCAACATGAATGAATCAAGTGATCCGATGAAATCGTTTTCGAAAGGAACTTGAGCAAGTGAATAGCCGATGACGACCCACAAAATCGGCACAATCAGTGCACAGTAAAAGTTCATCATCAACATGTTGAGCACGTTTCGTCTGCTGTCCATGCCGCCGTAGAACAATGCGAGTCCAGGGATCATAAAGAGCACCAGTGCGGCCGAAATCATGATCCAGCCCAAATTTCCACTTTCCATCAGAGGTCCTTTCGTGAGGTACGAAAAACGCTAAGGAGGAAGTGTTTCGGCGTTGTTTCGTGTTTGTTATCTCTTGTATTTGCCACAATGGACACAGATGTTGAAATTGCGACAATTAATTGAGCAGGACCAGTCAGACCTACACGCCTTGAATAGCAATCCTCAGGTAATGGAATATTTCCCGAACGTTCTTTCGACTGAACAGTCGAGAGCGATGTTTGAAAAAACTGTGGCTCATTACGAGAACTATGGTTTTGGCTACTGGGTAGTCGAGATTGATGGAACTTTCGCTGGTCTCACGGGTCTGTCACACAGCGGATTCGATACTCCTATGGGGCCACATGTTGAGATCGGGTGGCGGTTCATGCCATGGGCATGGGGACTGGGGTATGCGACAAGTGCTGCGCGTGAAGCACTAAATCGAGGGTTTGATGAACATGGGCTCACAGAAATATTTTCCTACACGACACAAAAAAACGTACGAAGTGAAAACGTCATGAAAAGGCTTGGCATGTTGCGTCGTGAGGAATGTGATTTTGATCATCCCAACACTCCTGATTGGTGGGGCCAGCGTCACATCGTCTACTCAATGACTAGTCATGAAAGAATGTGGACGTGACTGACAGCCCGACACTGACAATTCGCCATTGGATTAACACAACACCCCAACAAGTGTGGATGGCATACACAACTCCAGAGATTTTTCACCAATTCTTTTCGCCTGAAGGTCTTTCGATTCCACTTGAGAGTGTTGTTCTCGAAGTGTGGCCTGGTGGCCGTTGTGAGTGCGTCATGATTTTTGATGACACTGGCGTCGAAAGTCCCAACATTGGAATATTCACCGAAGTAGAAGAACCTCACAAACTTGTTGGTTCAGAACCCTCTCTTAATTTTTCTTCCACTCAACTATTTGAAGACTCTGATGGCGGGACACTCATCACAATTATTCAGAAAGGGTTACCCAAAGACGTTGTGGAGAACCCTGAAGTTCGCGAAGCGTTCAGATCCAGTTTCCGAAAGCTCGGTAAAGTCCTCGGAGTGTCTACCGAAAATCGCGACTAACCGATGCAGGCTTCAATTCCGTTACGTGAAGTGCTGTGGCATTGGGGTCGAATCGGAGTAATTGGTTTTGGTGGGCCACCTGCGCACATCTCGCTTCTTCGTCGGTTATGTGTGGTCAATAAGAAATGGTTGTCGGACGATTATTTTGAAGACGCAATAGCAACCTGCAATTTGTTACCTGGTCCCGCTTCAACGCAATTGTCGATTCTGTGTGCGTGGTCAGTTGCAGGTCTACCGGGCGCCCTTGTCGGCGGAATCGCGTTTATTACCCCAGGGCTTATCGCGATAATTGCACTCTCCAGTGTTTTCTTGGCATCTTCAGCACCGCAATGGGTGTTGGCGGCAGGCGCCGGAGCCAGTAGTTCATTAGCCATCGTCGCGTTGCATTCAGGTTTCACTCTCATTCCAGCAAGTTGGAGGCGCACGCCGTCGAGACCACGTTGGAGTGTGTATGTCGTTGCTGGAATATGTACGGCAGTTCTCGCAGGTTCATGGGTGGTCGTTGTTCTTATTGCCTGCGGAGTCACTGAAGTGCTGGTGAGGCGTGTTCGCAATGTCTCGATGTCGATGGCTCCCGTGTTTGCACTTGCGACAGCGATGAATATGGACACTGTCCGTGATGGAATCACCGGGTCGTTGGTGTGGACTGCGTTCAAAGTGGGTGCACTGTCTTATGGCGGTGGCTTTGTCATTATCCCGTTGATCTTTAACGACGCAGTCGAACGGTTTGCGTGGATGACCGAATCTCAATTTTTGGATGCTGTTGTTCTCGGGCAGATAACACCAGGCCCCGTTGTGCACACGATGTCTGCAGTGGGTTTTGCTGCAGGTGGAATATCTGGCGCGCTTGTGGCTGCGCTGGTGGCGTTCGGACCATCGTTTGTTTTTGTTGGATTTGGAGCGAGACATTTTGACAAGATTCGCCTGAACGTTTCGATTCGTTCCTTTCTTGATGGCGCAGGGCCCGCAGCAATTGGCGCCATTATCGGCGTCGCAATACCGCTGGCTGTAAATCTCAGCGAACAGTGGCAATTTGTGTTTGTCGCATTATCGGCACTTGTGGTGTTTGTTGTGAAGCGCAGTACTTTTTTCACGCTTGTGTTGATGGCTGCACTTGGTGTCGTCGTTGTGCAAGCAGGGATGTCACTGCCGAGTTAATTCACTATCTAGTGAGCGGCGTCGGTTTTCTCCAAAGCATCGGAAAGGCCAGCTCTCATCTTGAGTGGGATTTCAGGCAACAATATGGCAATCACCACGCCAATCACCATGACGATTGCACAGAGCCAGAAGATACGGCTGACTCCCAATGCCACACTGTCAACAACGGCTTGACGGGGAATGTCGGCAAGTGCGGCAATTTCTTTCGGTGAACGAATGAGATTTGCTGCTTCATCGGGTGCGACACCGATCCGAGCGGGAATCTCGCTACGAATGGTGGAATTCAACAGTGTTCCGAAGATCGCAAGACCAAACGAACCACCTAGTGAGCGAAAGAACATCACAGTCGCGGTGGCAACTCCAAGATCGTGAAATTCGACGGCATTTTGGCTGGCGATTGATGTTGAGGTGAAAATCGATGCCGCACCAAAGCCCATCAGGATCATCGGGATAATGAGCCAGATATAGGGGGTGGATCCGGTTATTTGTGCAATGGCGAACAACCCGAGTGCGGCGAGAGATGCTCCGTAAATCGGGAACGGTTTGTAACGGCCAGTTTTTGAAATAAGTCGGCCAATTCCAAAAGTTGCTGCCGTCACCCCAATCATTTGAGGGACACTGCGCAATCCCGATTCAGTAGGCGAGAGAAATTGTGAATCTTGGAAATAGAGGTTCAGAAATCCGCCAGATCCATACACCACCGCGCCCGCGCACATGCCGAGCAATGCCGACCGCAAAACAATCTTGTTTGAAAAAAGATGTAAGGGAATCATCGGTTCGGGCGCGTGTTGCTCAATCTTCAAAAAGACAAGGAGTCCAATTGCAGACACTGCAAATAACACCAAGACATGTGACTGTGTCCAGCCCGTGCGTCCTTCTTCAAGTCCAATCATCAGTGCGCCAATTGTGACGGACAAAAACGCGGCACCGGCGTAGTCGAGCTTGGCGTCTTTGCGTTGAAAGGGAAGTCGTAGTGCAAAATGCGTGACAGTTCCGACAATCACAATGAATGGAATGTTGATCCAGAAAATCCATTTCCATTCGTAGTTGTCGATGATGAATCCGCCAATGAGTGGACCAAGAAGTGCAGAGCTGACGAATGCGAGTGTGAAGTAACCGATGTAACGACCACGGTCTCGTGGAGGAATGATGTCGCCAATAACTGCAAATGACAGAGCTTGAATACCTCCGCCGCCAAGTCCTTGAAATGCACGAGCCGCAATGAGTTCACCCATAGATCCAGCGGCGCCACACAAATATGAACCAATGAGAAAGACGACCATTGTGAACTGAAAGATGCGACGACGACCATAAAGGTCTGAGAGCTTTCCTAAAAGCGGCGTCGCGATTGCAGATGTAACGATGTACGCCGTACCGACCCACGCAAAACTTTCAAAAGAGTTGAATTCACCGACAATTTGGGGAAGAGCAGTGGCAATGATTGACGTCTCGAGATTGGCCAACATGGTTGCGGTGGCCAGGGCGCCTAACACCATAAAAAGGCGAGCTTGGGTAAACCCTGGAACCGATGATTCTTTCCCCACAATCGCCACCGTACTTCTCGGCCTCGGTGGTTCTCCTAGCGTAGGAAATCAGCGTGGGGACAGTGATACCCTTGGGGGTATGTGTAGAAAAGTAACGTGTCGCCGTTGCCAGAAGCCCACCTGGGCAGGCTGTGGGGCCCATGTGGAACAGGTACTTGGTGGAATCCCTAAGTCTGAGCGATGCCAGTGCGGCTCTGGTGTCGACAGTTCATCAACAGGTGGATTGTTGTCTCTTTTCCGTCGAAAGAAATAGCGCATTGCTGATCCCTGCATCGAACGGTCAACAACGATGTTGGTGGCCTGGTGACGATTCGGAGTATCAGCGATATCACGATCTCGAGTGGGGTCGCGCTGTCACAAACGATGTAACACTGTTCGAAAAAATCTGCCTTGAAGGTTTTCAATCAGGTCTGTCGTGGATCACGATTTTGCGGAAGCGAGAAAATTTTCGCGCTGCGTTTGCCAATTTCGATCACCATCGAATTGCCGAATTCACCGACGATGATGTGTCTCGGCTGATGGCAGACGCCGGAATCGTTCGACATCGAGGGAAAATCGACGCTGTCATTAACAACGCTCATCGACTAATTGAATTGGAACAAGAGAACACAACCTTTGCGAACTACATCTGGTCGTTCGTGCCGCGTGATGATGCGAATAGACAATCGATTAGCGATACATCTGCTCCAATTCCGTCAACATCTCCAGAGTCCATTGCGTTGTCTCGTGATCTTAAGAAACGCGGTTGGAAATTTGTCGGTCCCACAACGATGTATTCAATGATGCAGTCGATGGGCCTCGTGAACGACCATATCGAGGGATGCTTTGTGCGTGAGGAATGCGAAGGACTTCGCCAGCACGCTATTCAGTTGTTCTCTCGCGAGGAGAAATAAGAATCTCTGCGTTCTGACGAACTTGCCAATCGCGGTCACTCAACGCTGTTTGCAATGCTTGGTCAACTTCGGGACCTTCAAATGGAGCAAGTGCCAAAATCGCACGTCGACGTACCGCAGGTTTGTCCGTGCACGCGTGCAGTATTGCGTTCATTCCTCGGGCGTCTCCAAGTGAACCAAGTGCTGCAGCGCTTGCTTCGCGTACCACGGCCTCACGATGATGAAGAGTCGCTTCGATCAGTGCACGCAGTGCATCATCGGTTACCGGTTGTTCGCCGAGACACCACGCAGCCATTTCGGCCACGAAGACGTCGGTGTCGTTCAGTAACCGAGTGAGAGAAACATCGTGGTGTTCGACAGCACATTCGACGGCCGTGCGACGAACCTCTGCATTTTCGTCATCAAGAAATTTTTCGATGTCGCCACTGTGTAAGCACTTCATGCGAAAAAGCGCGCGAATCGCACTGGCGCGAACTTCTGGTTCGTGGTGCCCAAGACCATCACGTGCTGTTTTTTCGTCTCCTGTAAAACCAGCTTCAATCACGTTGAAACGGTCGTCGTGTTGTGGCACTGTCAGTTACCTAGTAATCCGCCAACGAGTTCAAGGGCAATTGCAGCGATGAAGGCAACTATGCAGGCCAGTAACGCTGCAAAAACAACGCTTCCACCCGACAAATTGGCCAAGGCACGAAGTTTCTGCGGACGCTCAGGCTCGCGATACAACGGTGCTTTGTTGTTGTCGACCCGCACTGGAATTGGTCGTCGGGGAGTGGCAGGCTTCATGCGATCAATCAGCCACAAAACGACAAGAGCCAGTGCCAAAACCCACAGCGCTCTCACGGCGGTTCCGGTGGCGGTTGTTGCCAGAATTGAGGATGACATGACTGATAACTCCATGGACACCTTTAGCGTACCCCCACCGCCTACGTCTCGGGACTCGGGGCGACAATCAGCGTTGTTTGTCGCATTGCCACTTATCACCGTGTCGTGGATTGTTTTATTCGGGATTGTTGTCCTTGCTGCATTTCGCATCGATCGATACGAAATCGCACCTGGTGATGCAATGGAAGTTGCTCCCCGCATCAACTTCACAGCGTCAACGTCGGGCGGTACAGAACCGACTCGATATGAAACCTCTGATGGGATTCATTTTGTGACCGCACTTGGTGGTCAGTTGTCAATTCTTGATTCGATATTGGGTTGGCTCGATCCGTATGTTCAAGTGGACACGTTCCGCGAGCGATTCGGAGATCGCACACCAGAAGAAAATCGTCAGGTCGGATTTCAATCGATGGTCACTTCGAAACAACTTGCCCAGTTTGTTGCATTACGAAAATTGGGCTTGGATGCCGAATTGGTAGAAGGTGGTGCCAAGGTTGCATCCGTCGTGTGCGAGAACGCGCCAGATGAAAACTCTGCATGCGAGAATTTAGAGACGGGCGACACGATTGTTGCTGTCAATGGCAATGAGATTCCAACGCTGAACGCGTTGTTAGCCGAACTGTCACAACCGGAATATTCAATTGGTCAAACAGTCACCGTCACGGTTATTCCTGAGAACCCCTCGAAGTCCGAACCCGATCGCACCGAAGCTGTCGACCGCAAGATTCAGTTGATGGCCTCTGATGATGGAACACGACCCATTATTGGAATCGTTCCGGCAGATACTCGCAGTGTTCGCTTGCCATTTGACGTAGAAATTTCCACCACCGATATTGCAGGTCCATCTGCCGGCTTGGCCTTTACTTTGTCGTTGCTCGATGAATTAACCGATGGCAATTTGATGGGTGATGGGCGAGTGGCTGCCACAGGAACAATTCGCCAAGATGGCGCAGTGGGGGCTATCGGAGCGCTTGAACAAAAGGCTTTGGCCGTGCGGCGATCGGGTGTGACGCTGTTTCTCGTGCCGGCAGAGCAATCTGCCCGAGAAATGGAAAAGGCGCGAAAAGCTGCAGGTTCGTCGGTCACGATCGTCCAAGTCGCCACCTTGGATGAAGCCCTCGAGGCCCTCCGCGCAAACGGTGGTGACCCCCTCCCCGCGATGAGATAGCCCTCTCGCCGACCTCGGGCCTGTGGATAATGCCACCATCGCACCCCTCGGGGGCCGTACTGTTGTTGTGTCATGGCTATTTCATTTTCTCGCCCCGATCCTTCATCGCCCGCTGCGGTGGGCTCGGCCGCCTTCCCTGTCGCACGACGGGGGTTTGAACAAGGCGAGGTACGTGACTTCCTCAGGATGGTTGCAGCCGAGTTGGCTCGACTCCAGGAGCGCGAGAGATTTCTGGAAAGTGAACTGCGCACAATGCAGACCCGCGGGATGTCTGCACCTGGACGTCTTGACGAAGAAACAGTCACCACACTTCTTGGTGAAGAGGCTGCACGTGTTTTGTCAACCGCGCGTGATGCAAGCACGCAAATTCGTGAACGAGCTGAAGAATCTGCGACACGTTTGGTAAAAGACGCTGCAGAAGATGCAGCGCGCATTCGTGAATCTGCCCATATTGAAGCAGCGCGTATTCATGAAGATGCCGTCCGCGACGCCGAACAAGAAATTGAAATGGCCAAGCAACAAGGCCGTGACATGGTCAATGAGGCACGCGCATATCGGGAAAAAGTTCTGTCTGAATTGTCTCGTCGACGAGATGCTGCTCGTTCACAAATTGAACAACTCCTGCACGGTCGCGATCGTTTGTTGAACGCATTTGAGCGTGCACGTATTGCCTCTGAAGATGTCATCAATGGTCTCACTGAAGCCCACGATGAGCCTGAATTTATTGTCGATTTGTCGCCGACGACTGGTCCGGTGCCGATTGTGAATCCCGAGCATCCATCGGTGAAACCTTTCAATCAGGAAGTTGAAGACGTAGCGGTCGAAAACACTGTGGTTGAAGACAACGTTGTAGAAGTTGTCGAAGACATCTCGATTGAAGAAGCCATTGTTGAAGAAACAATTGTTGAAGAACACGTGGTTGAAGAAATCGTCGATGATCTTGTTCAGACGTTGAATCCTGAGCAGGAAATTTCTGTTGAAGAAATTCACGAATCTGACGTTGTTGAAGAAATCACTGACGATGCGACACAAACAAACGTGGTGTCACTGTTTGGTCGCAATCGACGTCCTGTCGACGTTCCTGAAATTTCAGAAGTTGCTACCGAGACAGAAGAACCAGTTGCATCTGAACTTCATGCTGCTTCGGACGAGACAAGCAACACACCGCAAACACATTCTGCAGTGGACGACATTTTTGCAAAGTTGCGCCAAGGTGCTGTTACAGAAGTTGTTGCACAAACACAGAAGGCGCAAAGCGACACCGCTACTGCAACAAGCGATGTTGAACCTGTGCGTCAGAACAAGAAAAAGCAGAAGGTCGCCGTTATTTCAGCCGACCCGGCCGCATTTGCGAATCGTGATGAAGCGTTGTCGTCACTTGTCGTTGCCATGGCACGCAAGATGAAGAGAGTGTTGGCGGACGAGCAGAACGATGTTTTGCAGCATCTTCGCGGGAAAAAATCATCCTTGGAAATTGACGCGTTTCTGGGATCCGGCGCCGACCATGCTCGTCGCTATACAGAGGCAATTGCTGAGGAATTGATGAGTGCAGCTGGCGCGGGTGCAAAGTCTGTGAAATCATCGGGCGGGTCCAGTCGACGCGTCACACAAAAAGCGATCTCTGAATATGTGTCGTCGATGATTTCTGATGGATTCGTTGCACGATTCCGCGACAACACACGGATTGCCGTGGGTGAAGCTGAAGGAGATCGAGAAATTCTGTCGGGCCTGATGCGCGATGTGTATCGCTCGTGGAAGACAGAACTACTCGATCAGTGCATCGATGACATTGCGGTGAGCGCATATGGCAAAGGTGTGTTCTTGGCATTAGAGCCCGGAGCGCAGATTTCATGGATGGTGAACCCCGATTCACCGTGTTGCAGCGAATGTGAAGACAATTCTTTGGCGGGACTGCTTGAAAAAGGTGCGGAATTTCCCACAGGTCACACCTTTGCCCCCGCACATTCTGGGTGTCGATGCCTCGTTCGCCCCGTTCAGGACTAACGTTCTGATGCGTGCGCAACTCTTCTGACCTCCCTCCCAATGGCCCGGGTGGGCCGACATTTCGAGTTCCGAACTTTGGAAAGCCCTCTCGGGGACGAATCATCGTCTCTGTGGTGGTGGGTCTTTTACTCCTCCTGATCTTTTCAGCACGCGGATTGTCCTCGTTTTATGTCAACGTGCTGTGGTTCGATGCGGTTGAACGCAGTGACGTCTACTGGAACATTCTTCGTAGCAAAGCAGAATTGGCACTGATTTTTATTGCGGGATGTTTTGTCTTTTTGTGGGTCAATTTATTAATTGCCGACAAAATTGCTCCACTGACACTTCCCAACACCCCAGAAGATCAAACCGTGATGCGTATTCGCGAAGCCACGGCGAAAAGCCGAGGGAAATTACGAATCGCACTTGCTCTTCTGATTGGTTTGATGCTGGGACTTCCAGCGTCTTCTCAGTGGCAAGAGTGGCTGATGTTTCGTCATCGCGAGGCCTTCAACGTTGGCGAGCCACTGTTCCGCGCAAATGTTGGCTTCTATGTCTTCCGTTTACCGTTCGCGCAATTCGTAGTCTCATGGGCATTCGGTGCACTCGTGTTGGTGACAATTATCGTCACCGCTTTTCATTTCATTAACGGCAGTATCCGGCCACAAGATCGAGTACAGCGCGTAACGCCACAAGCAAAAGTGCATCTGTCCGTGTTGTTGGCCGGTGGCACATTGTTGCGAGCAGCCGATTATTGGTTATCGAAGTATGAACTGACATCATCGACACGAGGCGTGGTGCGCGGTGCTTTGTACACCGATGTCAATGCCCAATTGCCGGCGTTGAACTTGATGATTTTGGTGTCACTAGCTGTGACTGCATTGTTGATGTGGAACATCCGTCAACGCGGATGGCGCCTTCCCGTATTGGCTGTTGGCCTGTGGGTGGTGGTCGCTGTTGTCGCTGGCACTATTTACCCCGCAGTCGTACAGCGATTTGTGGTTCAACCAAACGTCAGCACACGAGAGTTGCCGTTCATCCAGCGAAACATCGAGGCAACGAAAGCTGCGATGGGAATTGACAAAGTTGAACGTATTGAAACAACGTTTGAGCGAATTACGACGGATGATGTTGTTGCCGATGATGCGGCATTACGCGATGTCCGTCAGCTCGACCCGGTTCAGATGCAAGAGCGTTTTCAATTAGACGAGGGTCGTTCGTCGTTCTATCGAGTCACCGATCTCGACGTTGATCGCTATTCAGTAGATGGTCGCATGCAACAAGTGCTCGTTGCTGCGCGCGAGCTGAATTCCGATGGAATCCCAAACCGCACGTGGGTGTCACGTCATTTGATCTACACACACGGATGTGGAGTGATTGCAGCTCCTGCCAGTGTTGTCACAGATGATGGACGCCCGTCATACATCGATTTGAAAGTCACTCGCCCTGAGTTGTATTTCGGTGACGGCTTGAGCGGGTACGCGGTCGTCAATACCTCCCAGAATGAACAAGCATGTCCTGGTTCGACTCCCTCTGAGACAGAGGACAACCGTGGAATTGCGGTGAATAGTTTCCTACGCCGTGTGGCATTGGCCGTGAATTTTGGCGAATTCAACTTGTTCGGTTCAAACTTGATCACCTCTGAATCGGAAATCATGTTGGTGCGCGACGTGCGTGATCGAGTGGAGAAGATTGCTCCATTCCTTCATTTCGACTCTGATCCCTACCCAGTAGTGGTGAATGGGGAAGTGAAGTGGATTATCGATGCGTTCACGACGTCGAACCGCTACCCGTATGCGGAAAGCGCGAATATCTCGCAAATTTCTCGAGTGAGTGGGTTGAATCATTCATTCAACTACGTCCGCAACAGTGTGAAGGCAGTAGTTGATGCCTATACCGGAGAAGCCACGTTCTATGTTGTTGACGCAAAAGATCCGATTATCAGAATGTGGCAATCGGCATTTCCCGACCTCTTTACCGATGCATCGGAAGTCCCAACCGAACTTGCAGCGCATTTCCGTTACCCAGAGGATTTGTTCCGCGTTCAAACAAACATGTTTGGTCGCTACCAATTTGACGACGCAACACTGTTCTTTAATCGTGATGCGGCCTGGACTGTGTCGCAGGCACCCATTGAAGAACCAGAAGGCGCAACCCCAATTGCCGACAACCCTGTGACCGCAACTCTGCCCGCACAAGTTGACGCTATTGACTCAGGTGAATCCATCATTCGACGATTCAGTCCTTATTACACGATTTTCCATGAACCTGGCAGTGAGTCAACTGTTGGCGAATTCTCGATGTTGAGACCGTTTGCTCCGTTCTCTGCAGATGACAGTCGTAAGGAATTGCGTTCGTTGATGGTGGTGTCCAGTGATCCGCAGAGCTACGGCAGGATCAAGGTGTACGACGTGCAGTCGCCACTTCCTCCCGGTCCGGCAACAGTCGCAGCAGAATTCGAAAGCGATGCAGTGATTGCCCAGATAATCACGCCACTCGACTTACGAGGCTCGCGAGTGAAGTACGGCGATTTGCAAGTGGTGCCGTTGGGCAAAGGACTGATGTATCTACGTCCACTGTTCGTGTTGCCAGACAGTGAAGATTCAAAGCAGATTTTCGTTCGCAAAATTCTTGCTTCCTACGACGGACGTTCTGTCATTGGCGACAGCATCACCGACGTTGTCGCTCAATTGTTCCCAGGGTTCAACGTGAATCTTGGAGATCGCGTGGGTGGCTCTGTGACGTCTGGTCCAACGACCACCACAGTTCCTGGTACACCCACCACAACGGTGCCGCCAGGTGGTTCATCATTGACACCAGCCCAGCTGTTACAACAAGCAGAACGACTGTTTGCCGAAGCAGATGCGGCATTGGCGAAAACTCCACCTGACTTTGTGACGTATCAAAGCAAGTTGCAGCAAGCGCGAGCGTTGGTGCAACAAGCATTGACTGCGGTTCGATAGTCGACGCGCGTTACGCGCGATGTCGTTATCCGGCGCGTCCGAGAAGTTGATTTGCCAATGAGGCGAGGTCTTGTCGGAAGGTGATCTCGTATCGTGCCTGTTCTTGGGCGAGGCGAACCTGTGCGTTGCGCAGTGTGTCGATTACTTCGATGACAGCGGTGTCATCTGCTCGTTTCGACAACTCGTCAATCTCAGTTCCAATTTCGTGGAGTTGTCGTGACAACTCGGAACCCATGGACGAAATACGAGTCTCTAATGCGGCGATTCGTTCGCCCACGCTGCGCGCCAGTTCACGCTCTGAAGCAATAACCAGGGCCTGCTCTGTGACTTGGTCACGCAGCACAGAGATCTCCTGGCGAAGATCATCGATTGCGAGTCGAGTTTTTTTCTGTGTGAAGAACATGGAGAAGACAGATGTCCTGAACTGGTTGTGAGTTGGAGTTGCTCCTTGTACCGTAATCTGTCTACTACGACGCGGGGTGGAGCAGCCCGGTAGCTCGTCGGGCTCATAACCCGAAGGTCGCAGGTTCAAATCCTGCCCCCGCCACCAATTGACTCGGTACCGATGTGCCGACACCGAGAGGGCCGATATCGGGCGACTTCTCGTGAGAATTTTGTGACTACCCGTGGATGTTCATTGCCGGGAACCGCTTCACGAGTGCGCATGCCTGAACCTGCACAACGCGCCTGCACAATGCGTGGTTGATGTGCGGAACCTGTTGTAATGAGAAGTCGGCTTATTGGTGGTGATGATGTCATGAGTATTAGAGGTGCGGCCTTCGTCGCGGGAATTTATGAACACCCAGGACGTGATCTTCCGAACCACACCATTTGGGATATTCACACCGAAGTTGCTCTAGGTGCGCTCGCCGACGCTGGTCTCACGCTTGCCGATGTGGATGCGGTTTTTTGCGACGGTACGGCAGGCTTTGGTGTTCTCACATTGTGTGATCACTTAGGAATCCGCCCGAAGTTCGTAGACAGTACCGAGACAGGTGGTTCGTCGTATTTGGCACATGTCGGACATGCGGCCGCAGCAATTGCCGCAGGAAAGTGTTCGGTTGCGTTGGTGACTCTTGCGGGTAAGCCACGCACGGGGTCACCTCCTGTGCAATTCGCACAAGGTCCAGAATCTGGTTTTGAGTCGGTGTGGGGTATGGCGGGCGCGCCTCATTCGTATGCGTTGGCCGCACATCGGCATATGTACGAGTTCGGCACAACATCTGCTCAGTTGGCTGAAATTAAAGTGGCTGCCAGCACGCATGCCCAATACAACCCGCACGCGTTTTTGCAAAATGTCGTCACTGTCGATGAAGTGTTGAACTCGCCAATGGTCGCAGACCCGCTGCATCGACTGGATTGTTGTGTAGTGACCGACGGCGGCGGTGCACTCGTTGTTGTATCTCCAGAAGTGGCAACCAAATTAGGCAAAACCAACGCCAAAATTCTCGGGCACGGAGAAGCAGTCAAACACACCAACAACGGACGCATAGATCTGACTTTCACTGGAGCGGTGTGGTCGGGACCTGCTGCATTTCACGAAGCAGGAGTCACTGTACACGACATTGATTACGCCTCTATCTATGACAGTTTCACCATCACGGTGCTTCAGACAATTGAGGACCTCGGCTTTTGCGAAAAAGGAAAAGGTGGGCACTTCGTCATGGACGGTGCGCTGCACGCTCCGTTTGGAAAACTGCCTTTCAATACCGATGGTGGGGGGCTGTGCAACAACCACCCCTCAAATCGAGGCGGCA
>JBEDHS010000031.1:0-3995 GCA_041173945.1 Actinomycetota bacterium | reverse complement strand
GTTTCACTCTTGACAACTGGGCGAATCCATTCGCCGAAAAAGCTCTCACGGATGCGTTGTTTGTCAGTCTGAGAGTGGCTGTGGTGTCATCGGTGATCGCTGCCATTTTGGGAACAATGATCGCGCTGTCATTGTCGCGGTACAGATTCAAAGGATCGGGCGCAATTAATTTGTTCCTGGTTCTTCCTCTGACATCGCCCGAGGTGGTTTTAGGAAGTTCTCTCGCCACATTGTTTTTGTCGCGAGGTGTCGACTTTGGCTTCACCACAGTTGTCATTGCACATGTGATGTTTCAGGTTTCATTTGTTGCAGTCACGGTTCGGGCGCGTATTCGTGGATTTGATTGGTCGTTAGAACAAGCAGCGATGGATCTCGGAGCCTCACCACGGCGAGCGTTTTGGCGCATTACTTTTCCGCTGATTTTGCCAGGTGTATTGGCGGCATGGTTGTTGTCATTTGCGCTATCAATCGACGACTTCATCATCACCTTCTTTAACGCTGGCTCATTGGTGACGTTCCCACTGCAAATTTTTGGTGCATCGCGTGTCGCCATCCCGCCACAGATCAACGTCTTGGCGTCAATGTTGCTCTTCGTCAGTGTCGGCCTCATGGTGTTGGGGCTGATCATTGAATCTCGACGCCAGAAGATGTTGGCGACGGGCATCTTGCGTCGAAAGAAATAATTCATGCAGCACGAGCCTCTGATTGCTGTCGGCCCCGAGAATTCGCCTTCCTGGGTTTTTGATGCGGTTGTTGCCGGTGGCGGGGAAGTTGTCGATCCGTCGCGTGCGCGCGCATTGGTATGGACGAATGCGCGAGACGTCAATGGATTGGCCAATATGCTCACGAAATACCCGCAAATTGAATGGATTCAAGTTCCATTTGCCGGTATCGAAAACTTTGTTCCGATTATCGCCAACGACCGAATCTGGACATGTGGGAAAGGTGTTTACGCCGAACCAGTGGCAGAACATGCGTTAGCACTGGCCTTGGCGGGTCTTCGCAATGTTGCCGATTACGGCCGACAACATCAGTGGAGTGGGCCTGTGGGGCGCAATTTGTTGGGTGCGTCAGTTACGATTTTAGGTGGCGGGGGAATCACGGAATCGTTGGTGCGCTTGTTGACGCCATTTCATTGTCGTATCACTGTGGTCCGTCGATCGGTGGAAGACATTGCTGGTGTTCACACTGTCGTCGGTCAAGAACATCTTGTTGATGCCCTTGTGGGTGCAGACGTGGTCTTTCTCGCGCTGTCGTTAACCGATGAGACACGGGGAATTATCGGACGAGCAGAGCTGTCGTTGATGGAAAAACATGCGTGGATTATCAATGTGGCGCGTGGTGCGCACATTGTCACAGATGATTTGGTGTGGGCTCTAGAGACCGGCGAAATTGGTGGCGCAGCTCTTGACGTGACTGATCCTGAGCCTCTGCCTCCCGATCATCCACTGTGGTCTTTGAGTAACTGCATTATTACTCCGCATGTGGGAAATACTCCAGAGATGGCGGTTCCACTGTTGTCGGAACGAATTACTGCCAATGTTCGTCGTTATCGTTCAGGGGAGGAACTGATAGGACGCATTGACATTTCTCGTGGTTACTGAACGCTCGTATTATTCAATTCTCGGTGTCGATCAATTTGCGACCCCAGAGCAGATTCGTCGCGCGTATCGCCAACTTGCACGTCAGCTTCACCCCGACATGACCCAGAATTCAGCAGCGGGTCAGTCCTCTCGTCCCGGCGTGTCGATGGCCGAGGTAAATCGAGCATGGAATGTTTTGTCAGACCCCATTACTCGTCGCGAATATGACCGCGCATTACGGGGAGTAAGCGACGGTTCTGTGAATTCGGGCCCAATGCGAGAGACCACAGTCTCCACTCCGCCTGCGCCGTTGCCACCGGTTCGTTTCCCATGGAGAGCGATGGTTGTCGTGGCAATTGTGGCCTCAGCAATCGTGCTCGTCTTGAATGGGTTGTCTGATCCGCCAGCACCTGGTGTGCCTGATCAGTTGCTTGAAGCCGGGTCGTGCGTGGTGATTGATCGAGAGATGTTTGCCGTCGAAGTGTCGTGTTCGTCTCCGCATGAATACGTCGTGCGTCAGTTCATCGCGATCGATCGCTCTTGTCCGGCAGATAGTGAGTCATACCGCGACCGACAGGGCATGGGTGTGGCCTGTGTCGACCGTGTTGTGTCGTCCTCAAGTGTGGCGACAGGCGCAACGACTCGCTAGCCTGACCTTCCCGTTTCGGGCGATTAGCTCAGTTGGAAGAGCGCCACGTTCACACCGTGGAGGTCATGGGATCGAGGCCCGTATCGCCCACCACATCAGTCAGATGCCGGCAGTGGTCAAACTATTTGGCTGCGAGGGCAAGTAGTTTCTGTGGCGTGCGAAGGTTGTGTGAACGTCCAGGGTGTGCTGCGCCAGCGGAAGTCTCCTACGGCATCGACAACTCTTCCTTGACGGTGTGGCTCGACAACTCCCATGTTCCCGAGCGCGAACATGCCGGACGATTGTGTCGACGACATGCAAACGCGCTTGTTGTTCCCCGTGGGTGGACAGTTGATGATCGACGTCAACCAGTCCCTCAGCTGTTTCGCGATCTTCATTCGGAATCGAGCGACCAGCCCGACAACGCGCGTCAGTCATCGCCACGGCCAATGAAAAAGTATTCACCGACGTCGATAGCCAAGCAGAAGCTGAAAGCAGTAACGGTCGACTCTGGGCACGAACAGGAGCCGACACTTTTCGAATCGCCTGTTGATCCCGACGAGACACAAGCAATTTCGTGGTCGCCGGCAATCGTCAAGAGCAATACTGCCGAGAACAATGATGTATCTGTCGACACGCATGACGATGGCGAACAAGAACATGACAGCCCCGTGTTTGGTCGATTGATGGGGCGAGCGTTTCGCAATAAAGGAACTCAGTGATGCACTATTCGTCATCTGTTGTTCTGAATGTTCCCACAGACCACGTGGTGCCGTATGTGTCTGATTTGTCTCAGTATCCCAAGTGGATGCCTCTTGTGCATTCCGTAGACGAAGTGGAGCCCGACACCTGGCGTGTGGAACTTCGCGCCAAAGTCGGAGTGTTCGCGCGTTCCAAGCGCTTGACAATGTGTCGCACGAAGAACACAGGGTCCGAGATGGTGTTCGAGCGTCAGGAAAGCGATGGGCGCGAACATGCCCCTTGGGTGATGAAAGTGTCTCTGGTGGATACCGATGGTGGGTGTGAAGTGGAAATCGACTTGACGTATGGCGGGAATCTGTGGACAGCAGGTGTGTTGGACAAGATTCTGGCCCATCAAGTTGACCTCGGTAAAAAGTCGCTCGCTGAACTTGTGACACACTCTTGATGAATGGCCAACGACACTTTCACTGAATTTGGCGCGGCGCTTGCCGCGGTGATGAATGTCGATGCAGTGTCTGATCTCAAGAGACTTTCTGGTGGCGCATCACGAGAGACATGGGAATTTGCACACGGTGGCGACAAGTTCATCGTGCAGCGTGTGCGACCTCAGCGCCCCGGTGGGCTAGGTCTTGAACCAGTCGTTATTCGTGAAGCTTTTCAAAATGGAGTCCCCGTACCTGAACTTGTGGTTGATGGGTCGGATTCACTGGCTTTGGAAAGACCGTTCATGATTGTGAAATCGGTTGCAGGAGAAACCATCGCCCGAAAGATTTTGCGTGATGACCAATTCGCAGACGCCCGCCGGCATTTAGTGCGTGATCTCGGTGCTGCGGCAGCGCGCATTCATCAGGTGCCAACGCAACAGTTGACCGGCTTGAGTTCGGACGATCAAGTGCAGTCGTATCAAACAATATTGAATGATTTAGGTGAGCCACATCCCGTATTCGAAATCGCTTTTCGATGGCTTGAGAACAATCGACCAACATCTCAGAGGACGACGTTGGTTCATGGTGATTTTCGTTTAGGGAATGTGATTGTCGATGCTGGCGGGCTTCGCGCAGTGCTGGATTGGGAACTGGCCC
>JBEDHS010000030.1:0-3772 GCA_041173945.1 Actinomycetota bacterium | reverse complement strand
CGGTGCGCTGCACGCTCCGTTTGGAAAACTGCCTTTCAATACCGATGGTGGGGGGCTGTGCAACAACCACCCCTCAAATCGAGGCGGCATCACAAAAGTGATTGAGGCTGTGCGTCAACTGCGTGGTGAGGCGCATCCAGCCGTTCAAGTACCCGATTGTCAGATTGCACTGGCGCACGGAACGGGTGGCAGTTTAGGAAGTCGACACGGGTCGGTCACTCTGATCTTGGGTCAGGAGGATGCATGAAACAGTTACCAACTCCAGCACCGGTTGTCACCTCGACGACACGTGCATTCTGGGCAGCAACTGCCGAGGGCCGTTTCATGTTGCAGAAGTGTGTTGCCTGCGGATGCATTCAATGGTTTCCTCGCAACTACTGCGCTGAATGTTCTCAGAATGAGTTCTCTACCTTTGATTGTTCTGGTAAAGGTGTTGTGTACAGCTACACAGTCATTCGGAAAGTTGCGAACGCCTACAAAGAAGCAACGCCTTTCGTGGTCGCCTACGTTGAACTAGAAGAAGGACCCCGTGTGATGACGAACATCGTCGAATGTGAACCAGACGATGTGTCGGTGGGCATGAAAGTGGAGATGGTTTTTCATGACACGGGCGAAGGGAATGCGCTGTATCGCTTCCGTCCCGTCTCGGCTACATAGATTTCTTCATTCGGCCAAGACGCTGCGTGCGTCAGTCTTCTGGCCACCGTTCGGCGCGTTCCAAGAGTTCATCGCGAAAGTCGGGATGGCCAATCTGAGCCAACGCGCGAGCGCGTTCTCTAATTGTGCGGCCCTCTAGTTCTGCGATGCCATATTCGGTGATGATTACATCAACTTGATGGCGCGGTGTGCTGACAATGCTGCCACTGGGAAACTGGGTCATGATTCTGCTGGTGACCACTCCATTGACTGTGCTTGTTGAGGGAAGACAGATCAGACTGCGTCCTGCAAGATTCAGCCCCGGCCCGGCCACAAAATCTTCATGTCCACCCACGCCACTGAATTGAACGCCGTTGATGCTGTCCGCCATGACTTGGCCGGACAAGTCGACAGCTAACGCGCCGTTAATCGACACCATGTCACGGTTTTTAGAAATGCGCTCAGGTGAGTTCACCACTTTCACCGGAAGAAACCGGACATTGGTGTTCTCGTGGAGCCATGAATACAGTTCGGGAATGCCGGCGGCAAAAGTGGTGGGGGAGTATCCGTCAAAATCGCTTCCTTTGTTGTTGCTCACTTTTCCTGCTTGGTGAATGCGCATCAAACCAGTGGTGAACATCTCCGAGTGAATTCCAAAATCCCCCATGTCGCTTTCTGCAATGAGTGTTGCAATCTGATTTGGGATACCTCCAATTCCTGTCTGTAATGTGCAGCCATTGCGAATGAATGACATTGCGTATTGAGCAATTGTCAGTTCAGCATCGGTTGGTTGAGCATCTGCGAGGTTGAGTGGCTCACGGTCGGTCACTACCAAGGCATCAATGTTGTCGACGTGAATGCGATGTTCGTATTCGGGGGAGACCCCGAATGTTCGAGGAAATGCTTCGCTGACTTCCACGATTAAGACACGTTCGGGATCTGCGATCACTCGCTGAATCTCATCAACTGTTGCACCTGCGTGAACCGACAAACTGACCCAGCCATCCACCGGGGGTGCTGCTGCTGTGGCGAGGACACGCGGGGCATACGATTCCAAAATTGGTTCGAAACGTCGAAAGTCCGCGGGAACGTAATCGATAGAGGCACCCGCATCGCGAAGAAATCGTTCAGCTGGTCCAAAAAAACCGCTGCGATAATGCACCCCGTTCTTCATCAGTACTGCATAGAGATCTGGCATTAAGGCACCAAATACCTGCAATTCGACAAAGTCGTCCCGAGTTTCAAGTGCATGCATAAACCCACCGGGCACGCCAGGGCCAAGTGGCACCGCCAATGTGTCGCTCGGGCGTATGAGGGCTATTGCGTCATTGAGGTCCATCGATGCCATGTGACCCATGGTAGGCAGGTAGTGGATTGATGTCTCGGCTGGCAGGCTCAAAGGCAATGCAACGCGATGTCTTGATTATCGGTGGAGGCCCTGCCGGTTCTGCCGCAGCAATTACTGCTGCACGCGCGGGCTTATCGGTGACACTTTTTGAAAAAGGTTCCTACGGTCGCGACAAAGTGTGCGGAGATGGTCTTACTCCGCGTGCAATCGCAGCGTTGAACGAACTGCGTATCAATCATTCGGTAGCACACCGTATTGATGGCCTTCGCATGATCGCGGGGAAGAAGCAGAGAGAATTGTCGTGGCCGACAACCGACCGTTTTCCTAATCACGGCGCAGTGTGGCCACGTCAAAAATTCGACAATCATTTATTAGATGTCGCAGTTGCCAGTGGCGCCGATGTCCGTTTTGATTCCGAAGCGTTGCCACTGATTGAAAGAGACACTGTTGTTGGAGTGACAGTCGGTAACGAGACGTATCGTGCGCCGTTGACAATTTTGGCAGCAGGTGCACAAGGCCAGGCAGCAAAAATATTGGGAGCAGAACGTGATCCGAATGAGCCATTCGGCCTCGCGATTCGTGCGTACGCTCCCACTCCCCGTCATGCAGAACGTCATCTTGAAGCGTGTTTAAGTTTGCGAGATGAACACGGCACGCCTGTTCCTGGTTATGGATGGATGTTTCCCGCAGGCGATGGCACAGTGAACATTGGCGTTGGTGCATTGTCGACAATGAAGGGATTCAAAAAACTGAACTTGAATACCTTGCTCGATCAATACGCATCGTTGGTGCGCGAGTCATGGTCGCTAGGTGACTACGTTGAAAAACCTCGCGCATGGCGCTTGCCAATGAGTTGTGTGCGTCGTTACGGACCGGGTTGGGTGGCTGTGGGTGATGCCGCAGGATTTGTGAACCCGATGAATGGTGAGGGAATTGACTACGGACTTGAATCGGGAATGTTGGCAATTGAAAAATTCGTTGAAGACCCGTCGTCTGCACCCGAGGCTTACGACCGTGAAGTAGGCGAGCGTTTCGACGCATTTTTGCGCACAGGTCGCCGATTCAGTTTTCTCATAGGCCACCCGTGGCTCTTGCGTCCTGGTCTTCGAATTGCTGTTGGAACACAATCGGCGGCCGACATCACGTTGTCTGTTATGGGCAATCTGATTGATTCGGCGACTCCTGGCGCTGCGGGGCGAGTGATGCGCGTTGCAGATTCTGCATTAAAGATTGCTGATCCGATTTTGCGTCGCACCCGAGCTGCGGCATGAGCGATAGTTTGAAGAGATGAGTTCACAAAAACCCGACGTTGTTGTTCCTGCAGGAAATCCCCCGGCCGATTTGGTCACAGAAGATGTAGTCGTTGGCACGGGTGCGGAAGCGAAGTCTGGCGCGGTTGTTGAAGTCCATTACGTCGGTGTTGCGTGGAGCACGCAAAAAGAATTCGACGCATCGTGGAATCGTGGTGACACATTCGAATTTCGCTTAGGTGCGGGTCAAGTCATCGCCGGATGGGACCAGGGCGTTGCTGGGATGAAGGTGGGAGGACGTCGAATTTTGACTATTCCTCCGCACATGGGCTACGGCGCACAAGGTGCAGGTGGAGTCATCAAAGGCGGAGAAACCTTGATCTTCGTGGTTGACTTATTGAATGTGAATTAGCCATGGCACTCCAGGGCATCGTTGTCTATGACGGTGACTGTGGGATATGTGGGGCCTCGGCGCGCTGGATACAACGCAACATTGCTGGTGTCGATGTGGTGTCGCACTATGAATACGGTGTTGAAG
>JBEDHS010000029.1:0-15027 GCA_041173945.1 Actinomycetota bacterium | reverse complement strand
GGTATACCGGGGTCGCACAATTCACCGTGTTTGTGCAGGTGGCATTGGGTGTCGCCATCGTCAACAAAGAAAAGCTCGAGTTTCCTGCCTTTCACGCATTTTATGGATTTGTCTCCATCATGGCGGTGGCGATTATTTACTCGTATCGCCATCAGTTGAAAGGCCGTGTCTATTTGTTGTACGGCTTTGGTGGATTGTTCCTAATGGGGCTCGGAATTCGCGCGATGCTCGTGGGGCAGTCCGCCTAACTAAAAACTGGTGCGTATTACCTGCTTCATGTAGTTTTTCTACATGAAGAAAATCTTCAAACTCGCTCTCGCAGTTACTCTTGCGGTGCCGCTAGCCATTGCGGATGTGTCTCCTTCTCAAACTGCAGCGGTTGGCACATGGGTGAGCAGGTCCGCCACTGCAGCACTAGGAATTGCTATTCGGGCCGACGGCGCAAAATACATGGTGGCACGGGGTACTGCTTTGTGGGGGCCGATGAATTGGGGAAGTTTTGTCACAACTAACTCAAGCCCAACAGTTTTTAGTCAATCGTGGCCTGCGGTGTCGGTTGCTACCAATAGTGGCGGAACTCACTGTGTGGCTGGAGAGAGCGGGGCAACGATCACCATTCGTTACTCGACGACTGATTGTGCGTCGTGGACGCAGAAAACGCTCGTAGATGCCACAACTGGTTCAGTTAACTCCGTTGCGATATCTGACAACGGTCAGAGAATGTTTGCGACGACTTCGACAGGGGCGTTATTTACTTCAGTTAACACTGGAAACAGTTTTACGCAAAGGACGCAAACTGCGACTTGGACGGATGTCGCTGTGGATACCCAAGGCGATCTCGTTGTTGGGGCAACCTCAGATGGACAAGTCCTTCGCTCGTCTGATGTCGGAGTCAATTTTTCTTCAGTCTTTACGATTCCAGCAGAGATCACGAACAAGCGAATAAATGCCATCGCTTCGAGCAGTAACGGATCTGTTCTCATGGCGGCCGCTGATCATGGAGCAATTTATAAATCGAATAATTCCGGTTCCAACTGGGCAGCGCTGACGATTCCGAATCCTAATGACAAGCCTGTCGCAGATATTGCGATCTCGGCTGACGGATCCAAAGTTCTTGCTGCGTTGAGTGGCGGCAAATTGCTGCGCTCAACCGACAGCGGCAGTTCATGGGTTGCGGAGGACGTTGATCGCGATTGGAAGACAGTCGCAATGTCTTCATCTGGTGTTCATCTTGGTGCTGGAACAGATTCAAATTTCTATACATCGTCAATTGAGTTGAAAGTTGAAACCAGCAGTCCGTCCGCAGGATCAACTACTGCTCTTAATGATGCAAATATTGTACTTAACTTCAATAACAAAATCACTCTTGGAACTGGGAAGAACTTTTACATCAAAAATTCCGATGATGATTCACTTTTTGAGACCATTCCTAGTAACGACTCACGAATTACCGCGAGCACAGTTGGCAGACTAACGATTGATCCTGCAGGAACATTCAGCTTGGGATCGGGCTATTACATCACGTCAGACTCTGGAACTGTTATCGATGATCATGGAAACTCCTGGGATTCCCTGACTTCTCCAATAAGTTTCACGACGTCAACCATTGATTCTGTTCCCCCAACAATTAAGACGAAAAACCCTTCAAGCCAATCTGTTCGACCCCAAACCACCGACAATTTTTCTTTCACTTTTAACGAAGCAATTGAAGGCGTCGAGGGAAAATACATTCAGATCTGTTACTCCAATAACACTTGCACGATCAATAGTGAGCGACTTCGAATTGGAGATGAATCCAAGGTAACAATTTCCGGCGACACTGTGACCTTGAACCCGGAAACAGAGTTTGCGTTGAATTCGAGCTTTTATGTCCGAATTGAAGCAGGTGCATTTCGTGATCTCAATGGAAATTTATTCGCAGGACTGAACACCGATACTTTTCAGATCTATACCGTTGCTTTTGATGGACGCGCCCCCGTTTTTCGCCGTGCGTGTGTGGCGTCGGATGGGAGAGTCATCAATCTTCTATACGACGAGCGACTTCAGGTTGGGACACTTCTCTCTTCGGATTTCAGTGTTACAAGTGGAGGAGTGGCGCAGGCAATCGAAAGCGTGGTAGTCCCCCCGTACGCCGCTCACGTTGTGATTACCTTGATAAACCCTGTCTCGCTGGACTCTGATCTACGCGTTTCCTATTCGCGAACGTCATCTAATTACGCGGGAGCGATTCAAGACTCAAATCCGAATTATTCTGCTTCGATCTCGAATGTCGACGCAAACTCCCAGTCTGACTGTGCTGGGCCCTTAGTAGAGTCGATTATTCCTCAAAATGGCGCAACAGCAGTGCCCATCAATGCATCGGTCTCGATCACATTCAATGAACAGATACAAAAAGAGTTTGGAAAGACTCTTGTTATATACAACGACACATCTGGCGGAGTAATTGAGTCAATTCACTCTTCCTCATCACAGGCAGTGACGTCTGGAAACAGACTGACGATTACACCGTCATCTCCGTTGCCGTCGTCAACATCCATTTCTGTTTTTGCGATCTATTCTGGTTTTGTAGAGGATGTTGCGGGCAACGATTTCTGGGGATGGGAGGGTCGAACAATTCACCGGTTTACGACGGGTACGGCTTCTGACACGACGGCTCCCTCTGCGCCACAGTCACCTGAACTTCTGTCGTCTTCAGATTCCGGTAGTTCCTCCTCTGATCGCATTACGAGTGATTCAACACCCACGGTGAGAGTCACTGCCCAGGAAAACGGTGGTTTAGTAACAATCGTTGCCTCAAAGGCCGGTGAACAGGATGTTCCTTGCTCAATTCCGGGTTCAACAACTCCGAGTAATTGCACGTTCTCAAATCTGAATAATGGAGCGTGGACTTTGGTGGCATATCACGATGATGCAAGCGGGAATCGGTCCTCGTCCTCTGAGGTATTGAACATCACAATTGATACCTCGTCCCCGATACTGGGAAGCATATTGCCGTCATCGGGGGCAGCAAATGTCTCGCGTTCGTCGAACATAACATTGACATTCTCTGAGTCAGTGTTCAAGAGTTCAGGAACTGTGACGGTGTTGTCAGGGGCTACCTGTTCGACGATTGAGTCGACAATCTCGGTAAGCACGTCAAATGTCTCGATTTCTTCGAACGAAGTTGTGATTAACCCGTCGGGATCTTTTGATGAAAATACCCGTTATTGCCTGACGTATTCGGCTGGAGTATTTGAGGACGTCGCAGGAAATCCAGTACCGGCAATGACGTTGTCAAGTGCGGGTCGAGTGATTTTTGATACGGCAGCCAATCCGATTCTGAGCGCAGTCATTACTTCGCCAAGTTCACCAGCAAATTCTCGAACGCTGAGCTACGCGGTCACTTTTTCTGAGGATGTCTCTTCGGTCTCAAGTGGCGATTTCTTCAACGACGAAGGAACGGCTACCTGCAGTTTCGCCGTTAATAATTCATCGGGACAGGTGTTCTCGGTTGTAGCAACTTGTACGACCGATGGAACCCTTGTGTTGGCACTAAGGGCAAACTCTGTCATGAATTCTGAAGCGGTGACCGGGCCAGCTGCTGATGTGAGAGCTACACGCGTGACGATCGATACTTCACGAGTCGGCGAGCAGTCGTCGACCAATACATTGCCAACGCAGTCGCCGCCAGCCGCTGATAGCCCTAGCGGGACGACTCTGCCCCCTGTCGGTACCGTCGGCAATCAGATTGTTCAGGGTGTGCAATCGACAATGCCATCACGCACCACGGTCCCTCAATCATCATCAACCACAACGACCACAACATTGCCAGCGCGTGAAGTTCCGAACGTTTCCGATGGCGGAGGAGCGTTGCTTGTCGACGGCGAACGGATTGAGGCAACAATCGCACGTGAGAACAATCAATTATTGATCAGTGTGGGTGAACTACGTGCACGAATTTCAGCCGTGAAGCGTGAAGGAGGCCGTATTCCACTTGATAGCCAAGGTCGAATACGCATGGATCAGGGTGACTCCATCGAGATTGACGTCACTGGGTTTGGAAGAAACTCCATTGTTGAGGTGCGAATGTATTCAGACCCAGTCCTATTGGGCAAGACCTCGGTGAGTTCACTCGGTGCATTGGCTGCTTCGTATGAAGTACCCGACACAGTTGAAGATGGTCGCCATAGGGTCGTGCTCTTCGGTGAATCTCAAGAAAAAGAAGAATTGACGTTCGCACTTTCCGTGTATGTCGGAGATGAATCTTCTGGTCCATCCACCTTGGCAATTCTTGTTGCAGTGCCGCTTGGTATCGCGATCATCGGTGGTCTCATCATTCCGGCCATTCTTCGACGACGCCGTGAAGAGTCAACTGCCTAACGCTCGGCGATAAACCGATTCAATGCTTCAGCGAATTGCTCGGGCGAACCGTGGAAACGCTCAAGTTCTTCACGATTCATCACGATTTCAATTCCAGCTTTTGTACGCACCAACACAATGGGGAAGTGTTGTTCGGCTACCAGTAAGGCGTCGTTTGGCGCATCGTTTCGATGAAACGTCCTGAACTGCACAGGCAGTTCGGCACGACATGTTTTCCATTGAGATTTCTCCGTGAACATGCCATGGGTGATGTCACACAACGAGCAGTGAGTGCGTCCGAGTCGTGCGCCGATCCAGTACGACACTTCTCCCCACAGAGTGGAATCAGCATCATAAATTCCGATGAACTCAACAACGTCTGATCTCACAGCGTTCAATCTATGCCTGTCTTTGTTGACCGAAACACGACAACGAGTCGAAGAGCAACAATAAAAAATCCCCCCGCCGAAGCAGGGGGATTTTTATGAGGTATCAGTTGTTAGTTAGACAAGTGACTTGTCAAGCTCGTCCAGTTTGCTGACCAATGTGGCAGGCATCTTGGGTCCGAACTGAGCAAAGTGGTCACGGATTTGTGGAATTGCTTCTTTCCATCCGCTCTTATCCACCGACAAAATGGTCTCAAGATCTCCATTGTCAATCTTTAATCCATTTGTGTCCAGGTCTTCAGGCTTTGGCAGATATCCAATAGGAGTCTTTTCTGCCGATGCCTTGCCGTCGATGCGATCGAAGATCCACTTCAACACGCGGCTGTTCTCGCCGAAACCTGGCCACAAGAAGCGACCGTCTTCATCACGACGGAACCAGTTGACAAAGAAGATCTTTGGCAAGTTCTCCGACTTGGTGGCAGCACCAATCTTTAACCAGTGACCGAAGTAATCGGCCATGTTGTATCCGCAGAACGGCAACATCGCCATCGGGTCAAAGCGAAGGTTTCCAACAGCACCGGCTTGGGCGGCAGTTGTTTCCGACGCCATGATGCTTCCCAAGAACACGCCGTGGTCCCAGTCGAAGGCTTCGGTCACTAACGGCACTGTGGTGCGACGACGTCCACCGAACATAATCGCCGAGATGGGCACACCCTTGGGGTCTTCCCATTCAGGTGCCATGCTGGGGCACTGCGATGCAGGCGCTGTGAATCGAGCGTTGGGATGAGCAGACACAGAATCTGATTCTGGAGTCCATGGGTTGCCCTTCCAGTCGGTTGCACGTGCGGGTGCAGTGTCGCTCATACCTTCCCACCACACGTCGCCATCGGCGGTGAGTGCGGTGTTGGTGAACAAGCAGTTGCCCCACAGTGTTTCCATTGCGTTGGCATTGGTGTCGTATCCGGTACCTGGAGCCACTCCGAAGAATCCTGCTTCGGGGTTGATCGCATACAAGCGACCGTCTTCACCAAACTTCATCCAACAGATGTCGTCGCCGATTGTCTCGGCTTTCCAACCTGGAATGGTGGGTACGAGCATGGCGAGGTTTGTCTTGCCACAAGCAGATGGGAATGCCGCAGCAATGTATTTGTGTGCGCCCTCTGGATTGGTCAACTTCAGAATCAGCATGTGTTCTGCGAGCCATCCCGCATCACGTGCCATCACCGATGCGATGCGCAATGCGAAGCACTTCTTGCCCAACAATGCGTTACCGCCGTAGCCCGAGCCGTATGACCAAATCTCGCGAGTCTCAGGGAAGTGCACGATGTACTTGTTGTCAGGGTTGCATGGCCATGCCGAGCTCTTCTGGCCAGGTGCGAGTGGGTCACCCACGGAATGGACGCATGGCACCCATTCGTTGTCGCCAAGAACGTCGAGGGCGGCTTGTCCCATGCGAGTCATGATGCGCATGCTGACTGCAACGTATGCGCTATCGGTGAGTTGCACGCCGATGTGGGCGATGGGTGAGCCAAGTGGTCCCATGGAGAAAGGTACGACATACATGGTGCGACCTTTCATCGCACCTGCGTACAGGCCGTTTAATTCGGCGCGCATCTCAGACGGCTCGCGCCAGTTGTTGTTCGGACCTGCATCTTCTTGCTTTGCCGAACAAATGAATGTGCGATCTTCCACTCGTGCAACGTCGCCTGGATCAGAGTGTGCCCAGTAACTGTTCGGACGCTTTGCTTCATCCAGTTTGGTGAATGTTCCCGCGTCAACGAGTTGTTGGCATAGCGAGTCGTACTCGTCTGCTGATCCATCACACCAATAAATGGAGTCTGGTTGCAGAATTTCCGCCCAGTCGTTCACCCACTGTTTCAGTCGAGTGTTGCTCGTGGTTGCAGCCATGTTTGTACCTCTTCGTACAAGTGAAGTTATGAATGTAAGTGGCGGAGTAATCCCCGAAGGAATGTACTCCGTTCACATAAGGCTAAACCCCAGGAGTCTCCATGTCCGACTCTGAACCGAGGGTGAGACAAGTGGCACGGCCTTCAGAATCGAGGGTGAACACCACTCGCTGGCCTTGGCGCAACATGCGAAAAATGGATCCCTCAAGAGCGTTCGTAGCAAGAAGGTACTCACGAAGGTCGGTGTCGGAGACGATGACTCCGTCACCGCTAATTGGGTCGTAGGCCTTAACGACGCCTTGCATGGTCTTTAGCGGCCGGCCTTGACGACTTTGCCGGACTTAATGCACGCAGTGCACGCATACACGCGGCGCGGTGATCCCTTGACGATTGCTCGGACACGCTGAATGTTCGGACTCCAACGGCGCTTGGTGCGCACATGTGAGTGAGAAACAGACATACCCCAGGACGGACCCTTGCCACATACTTCGCAAACAGCAGCCATTTTGGAAACCTCTTTGTAGTCGGCGAAGGGCATCGGGCCCAACGGACGCAGAGAGTAAAACTACCAGCGGGAATAAAGACACCCCAACCGAATCCGCCGAAAACACGGCTTTTCCAGAGAATTTCTCTGCAGATTTCCCCTCGCGGACCTCTGGCTTACTAGCCTTTCGCCCGTGACAGGTCTTCAGACGCTGGGGGCGACCGAACTTCGCAAAATCATCACGACATTTCGTGATGCGATGAAGGTTCATGCTCCTGCGATCAATCGGCTGAACGTGTATCCCGTGCCTGACGGCGACACGGGAACCAACATGTTTCGCACGCTGGAAGCCGTGGTCGCCGAACTTGATGGCGCAGACGCCGACGTGGCGTCGGTGTGTGCGGCAATCAGTCACGGATCGCTGATGGGCGCTCGTGGAAATAGCGGTGTCATTTTGAGCCAAATCTTGCGTGGGTTCTCCAGCACGGTCGCGCGCGATGCCTCCGATTCAGCAGTGTCGTCGGCGATGGTGTCTGATGCACTGACCCAAGCAGCGAGCGCTGCATATGAAGCGGTGCTCAAACCCATCGAAGGAACAATCTTGACGGTGGTGCGCGAAAGTGCTGAAGGTGCGGCACGCGCGAATGAATCTGGTGGCACTCTTGCCGATGTCATCTCGGCAGCGCGCACCGCAGGTCGTGATGCATTGGCCAACACCCCCGACCTTCTTCCTGTCTTGAAAGATGCAGGAGTTGTAGACGCTGGTGGTGCTGGGTTCTTGTTGCTGCTTGATTCATTCGTTCATGTCATCACGGGCGAGTCGATGCCCGAACCAGATCTCTCCGCTGGTCCAACTCCTGAACAACTTGATGCAGTAGCGAAGCGTCAACAGGAAGATGGAAGCGTTGATGTCAGTGAACTGCGCTACGAAGTGATGTTCTTGTTGAACTTGGATGACTCACGCGCTTCTGAGTTCAAGTCGGCGTGGGGGTCTTTGGGTGACTCGATTGTTGTGGTGGGGGGCGATGGTCTCTATAACTGCCACATTCACACCAATGACATCGGCGCGTCGATTGAGGCACCACTGTTGTTGGGAGGGGTTCCCAAAAATATTCGCGTCACCGATCTCTTTGAGGAAGTTGCCGAAGAACATGCAGCCCGAGAAGCACAACTGGGTGCTCCTGTTCAGTCACGCACACAGACTTCGTCACTTCCGCCGGTGACGTGTGCGGTGGTGGCCGTGGCGAGTGGAGATGGAATTGCTGAATTGTTCGGACAACTTGGCGTGCACGGTGTGATCTCTGGTGGTCAAACATTGAATCCATCGACGGCCGAGTTATTAGCGGCTGTGGAGAGAATGAATGCGCGACAGGTTGTGCTGTTACCCAACAACAAAAACATCATCCCGGTCGCACAACAGATAGACGCCTTGACGACAAAAGATGTTCGAGTTGTGCCGACGTGCTCTATGCCAGAGGCATTGGCGGCATTGGTCTTCTACGACCCAGAGGTCTCTGCCGAAACAAATGCGCGCTCCATGGCCGATGCTGCAGAGGCTGTTGCAACCGGAGAGATCACTCAAGCGGTTCGCGATACCAACACCGATGCTGGACCTGTGACCGAAGGGGATTGGATTGGGATCGTGCGAGGCGACGGGATCGTGGCGATTGCAGGAACTGTTGTTGGCGCGGCGACTCAACTGCTCAATTCATTGATTGATGACTCGCGAGAGTTGCTCACGATTGTCACCGGTGAAGATGCGCTCGTGTCTGACACCGAACAAATCACCGCATGGGTAAGCGATAATCGACCGTCGTTGGCTGTCGAAATTCATTCTGGTGGTCAGCCGTTGTATCCCTATTTGTTCGGCGTTGAGTAATTCACCTCTCACATATCGCGATTTAGACCAGCTCGGTCTGGAGCGAATCAAAGGGATTGGTGAGAAATCCAAGAGCGCACTCGAGGCCTTCGGCATACACAGTGTGTTGGATCTGCTCGAGACTTATCCACGTCGCTACATCGATAGATCCAACATGGCCACGTTGGCAGACCTGCAGTTGGGTGTCGACACGTTGGTGATGGTGACCGTTGAGTCTTCGCGCGCTATCCGAACGCAACGTGGCAAATCAATGGTGAGTGTGACTGTTCGGGATGACACCGGAAAATTGTCGTTGACGTTTTTCAATCAACCGTGGAGAGAAAAACAATTACAACCGGGGATTGAAGTCGCCGTCTTTGGAAAAGCAGAGTTGTATCGCGGTTACCGGCAGATGACTAACCCGGTGGTTGATCGCATCGGTGATCAAACAGGCCGCATTGTTCCGATCTATCCCCAGAGCGAAAAAGCACGGATTACGTCGTGGGATTTGGCGAGATGGATTAATGATGCCCTTGTGAAGTGTGCACCGAGAGGAATACACGATCCGGTTCCTGCTCATGTGCTCAACGAGCGACAATTGTGCTCGCGACACGATGCGATACAAAAGATTCATCGACCAGAATCTGTCGAAGAACACCAGGGTGCGCGTCGCCGTCTGGCATTTGACGAAGTCTTGCGCGTGCAATTGATGTTGGTGGGAAAGAAATCCCAATGGGAGAGAGAATCGGCAGGCTTCAGCCATGTCGTATCGGGTCATCTCATTGATGGTTTATTGAACAATCTTCCGTTTCCACTCACGGGTGCACAGCGTCGAACAATTGACGAGATCTACTCAGACCTTGCCTCGCCCCGACCGATGCATCGACTTCTCCAAGGAGACGTGGGCGCGGGTAAAACTCTGGTCGCCGTCGCAACGATGTTGGCAGCCGTGCAAGGCGGTCATCAGGCAGCAATCATGGCACCCACCGAAGTGCTGGCCGACCAACATGCACTTGGCATTCGCGCACTGCTTGGATCGTTGAAAGTCGATGATGAACACAATCTTTTTGGTGACCGTCAACTTCGAATCGAGTTGTTGACGAACAAGATCACAGGAGAAGAAAGAAGATCGATTCTCTCCGGATTGGAAGACGGATCTGTCGATATTGCGATTGGGACGCACGCGCTCATTCAAGACAAGGTGAAGTTTGCAAGCCTGGGTGTTGTTGTCGTCGATGAACAACATCGTTTCGGAGTTGAACAACGTTCACGACTTCGCGATAAAGCTCTGCAGTCAGAGCAAGGACTCGTCCCCGATGTATTGGTGATGACTGCAACTCCTATTCCTCGCACTGCGGCAATGACTGTCTATGGAGATCTCGATGTCAGCGTTCTCGATGAATTGCCTCCGGGCCGAACACCGATTTCTACCCATCGGGTCTCTGAACCATTAGAGCGCGACATGATGTGGGCTGCAGTTCGGGAACGAATTGGCAATGGTGAACAGGTGTATGTGGTGTGTCCGCTCATTGAAGAGAGCGAAAAGTTAGAGGTCGCATCTGCCCATGAGACTTTTGATCAACTGTCATCGGATGAGTTATCCGAGTATCGCGTTGCCTTATTGCATGGTCGCATGTCGTCGAAAGAAAAAGAAGATGTGATGTCTTCCTTTCGGCGAGGAGAGACCGATGTGTTGGTGGCGACGACGGTCATCGAAGTGGGTGTTGATGTTCCGAATGCAACAACGATGATCATTCTGGACGCCGACCGATTCGGAATTGCCCAGTTACATCAGCTTCGCGGTCGAGTGGGTCGAGGCGCGCTCGCCTCCACGTGTTATCTCGTCACCCAACACAACGATCCCTCACCCCGTGTTGAAGCATTGGTGGGCTCAACAGATGGATTTGTCCTTGCCGAAGAGGATTTAAAACTGAGAGGCGAGGGAACGATTATGGGTGCGCGACAAAAGGGCCGTAGCGACCTGTCCTTGGCCTCGCTACAGCGCGATCTGGATCTCATCCAGTGGGCACGCGCGGATGCAACACGAATTATCTCTGAAGATCCGGTGTTGGAATCGATGCCGCAGTTGCGCGATGAATTGGATCTTTTATTCTCCGATGAGGACGAGGAATTCTTGTTCAAGTCCTAATTTCGCACCCACTACGCTGACCAGTGTCGGTCATCAGTTGAGGAGATGTCGTGAAACTACAGGGAAAACATGTTGTGGTCACCGGCGGCTCTCGTGGAATTGGTGAACACATCGCGCGACAGTGTGCCGCACGAGGCGCAACAGTCACAGTTGTGGCAAGAAATCACGATGCACTTGTTCGTGTCAGCCGAGATATCAACGGCAATCTGTATGAAGCAGATCTCACCGATGATTCTGTTGTCGATTCTCTGATTGAAAAAATTGAGTCACAATTTGGCCCGATTGATGTTCTTGTCAATAACGCCGGGCTAGAAACGTCAATCCCATTTGCCGTGGAAGATGAACGAGAGATTCGTGCAGTTTCACGCGTCAATCTCGAAGTGCCGATGATGTTGACTCGTCACGTCCTTCCGAAAATGTTGGCGCGAGGAAGCGGGCATCTTGTCTTTGTTTCATCTCTTGCGGGCACAGCTGGTTTTCCAGGTATGGCTGTGTATGGGGCAACAAAGGCGGGAATTCTGAATTTTGTGAACGGTCTTAGTCGAGAGTTAAAAGCAACTCGCGTCAATATCACCGTGTTATCGCCGGGGCCTGTGGCAACCGATATGTGGAAAGAAATAACTAATCGTCGTTCGTCCATTCATAAGGTCATTCGTCGGTATCAGAAATTGCAACTCATCCCCACGGCAGACCCAGCGAAAATTGCTCAGCGCACAGTTGACGCAATCGAGAAAAACAAACCATTCGTGCGTGATCCAAAACGCTTGAGCATCAATTTTTGGTTGAACCATGCTCCGACACGAATCGCCAACGCAGCATCGTGGGGTATCCGGTTTGACCCGCTTGACAAGGGCTAACGCGTACGACAACGTTCACATTGATGCGGAATCGTCGTCATCTTCTTCCAATTCGATGTCCCATCTATCGCGGCAGTCTCGACATCGATACGCAACGACATCGCCGACGTACCACATGTTGTCTTCTCGTGGTGGGGTGATGAGTGAGCACTGTCCACCGCAGTCGACACAGATAATGGTCTGTTTTGGAACTATCACCGACGTAGTCTGCCCTAGATGAGAGTCGTTGCGGGTCAATTGCGTGGACGAAAAATTGAAGGGCCACGCGGGGATGCGACTCGTCCGACTACGGACAAAGTTCGCGAAGCCATTTTTAATGCGCTCGCAAGTATGGACGCACTTCACGATGCCCGTGTGATCGATCTGTTCGCCGGCTCTGGTGCACTCGGAATCGAGGCGTTATCACGGGGCGCCTCGTACTGTGTGTTCGTGGAGCGCGACAAAGATGCACTTGTTGCAGTGCGACGCAATATTGAAGCGCTTGATCTCAGAGATTGCAGTGAGGTGGCGCCACGAGATGCGATCGGCGCCTTGTCGCAGTATCGCGACGTCGATCTTGTCCTTGCTGACCCGCCGTATGGTTTTTCAGAGTGGAACACACTGCTTGCTGACTGTTGTGCACCAGTCGTTGTGCTGGAATCAAACCGAGAAATTGGGGACGTGGCGGGCTATACAACAGTGCGAGAACGCCGTTATGGGCGGACTTTTGTTGCCATTCTCCGACACGAGGGGTTGGCGGAAGGTACCGTAGAAGACACATGAGCACGGTTTTATACCCTGGAAGTTTCGACCCTGTCCACTATGGACATATCGACGTAGTCACACAGGCGGCAGAACTCTTCGGCAACGTTGTGATTGCTGTCATGCACAATCCGCAAAAGCCGACCGGTGTTCTTCCTGCCGAACTACGAGTGACACTCATCGAGGAGATGGTGTCGGGCATAAACGGCGTCTCGGTGCAGGCATTTGGTGGTTTGGCAGTTGATGCGGCACGGGAAGTTGGCGCACTGTGCATTGTTAAGGGTTTGCGCACTCCGGGAGATTTTGAAGTAGAGCAGCAAATGGCTCACACTAATTTTGCTGTGGCGGCGGTACGTACGGTGTATGTGCCGTGTCAACCAGGACTCAGTCACGTGTCCAGCCGATACATTCGCGACATCGTTCACTACGGCGGTGATGTGTCTTCGATGGCTCCGCCGCAGGTTGTTGCGGCACTGCAGCACGCATTTTCGACAAGGAGTTAAACAATGTCTTTCGATGACTTTGATGATTTTGATGATCCGTCATATCCGACGCCAGCGCCGGTTCAAGCACGTCTTGGCGAGAGCGAGATGATTCTTCGCAAGACGATCGACATCATCGCTACTGCACCCAGTGTTCCATTGTCGAGTACGCCGCGCATTGATCGCGATGAAATCATCGAGTTGTTAGAGGATGCGGTAGTGCGTATTCCTGAAGAGATTCGTCAGGCCCGATGGATGTTGAAAGAGCGTCAAGAATTCTTGGAAAAAACCAAACGAGAGGCAGATGAATTGTTGGCAGTTGCTCGCCAGCAAGCAGAACGTATGGTGCAGCGCACAGAAGTTGTCCGTGCCGCCGAAGCTCGCGCACGTCAAGTCATCGATGCAGCCGACGAAGAATCGCGACGTCTACGCAACGAGACAGAAGATTTCTTGGATCAGCGTCTGGGAAGTTTTGAAATTCTTCTCGATCGATTGTCTAAGACCGTGGCTCATGGTCGTCAGCGTTTGTCAATTGGAGTGCAGACAGAACAGGTCGACGACACTGAACCGACAACCGAAACAGCGAACACAGGATTTTTCGATCAAGATCGCAGTTGAGCTGTTGATTGACATCATCTCTCCACTTGCCAGGTAAGTCTGATGGCCACTCCATTACTCGTCAATGTCGTTGAGCTTCTTCGTTGGCCAGGCACGACAAAAAACGTTGTCGCTTCGTTGGCAATTGAGGATCTCGAATTTAATGATGCGCGCATTGTCGATGTTCCCGTCGAAGTGTCACTGACGCTCGAGTCGTTATCGAACGGAATCACCGTGCATGGAACTGCGTCTGCGACATGGTCCGGACAGTGTCGTCGCTGTGTAAGGCCGTTAACCGTGCCGATGACCGTCGAGATCTCCGAGTTGTATCAGCGAGTCGTCGAAGACCCCGACGCCTACGCCATTGAAAACGAGCAAATCAATCTTTTGCCGATGGTTCGCGAGAACATCCTGCTGGCCATTCCATTGGGGCCGCTGTGTCGCCCCGATTGTCCAGGGTTGTGTCCACAATGTGGAATTGACCTGTCAGAGGCCACATGCGAGTGCGAAATTTCGACCCAAGACCCCAGGTGGGGAGTCCTCGATTCCTTGCGGGGAGTGCTTGATGACCCCACCCCGTGAGTTTTTGCCCGAATCGGGCTATCCTCACAGAGCCCTCAAGTGAGGGTTTTGCCGCTAACACAGGGAGACCACGGTGGCCGTTCCCAAGAAAAAGAAGTCGAAGTCCAAGACCCGCATGCGTCGCGCCTCTAACTGGCGTCTCGATGCGCCGTCGCGAAGCACCTGTCCTCGTTGTGCTGCAGCCAAGATTCCTCACACAGTGTGCGGAACCTGTGGCTGGTACAAAGGCCGTGTCGCAGTCACCATCGACTAGAAGAACTTTTATCGATGTTGCCAATCGCAGTTGACGCGATGGGTGGCGATCGTGCACCCGCCGAGATTCTCGCTGGTGCGCATCAAGCTGCCGAACTAGGGATTCCGATTTTGCTTGTGGGTCCTGAAAATCTTGAGGGCTACGGCGATTTGCCCGTCAAAGTTGCCACGGAAGTCATCGCCATGGATGACGACCCCGCTCAATCTGTGCGTAAGAAAAGAGATTCCACTCTTGTGCGCGCTGCTGAAGCTGTTCGTGATGGTGAAGCGTGCGCGATGATTTCTGCCGGAAACACCGGGGCAACTATGGCCAGCGCGCTGTTGCGTATGGGTCGCATCACAGGTGTCGCTCGGCCCGCAATCGCAACGCCCGTTCCTGTTCCTGGCGGCACGC
>JBEDHS010000028.1:0-9602 GCA_041173945.1 Actinomycetota bacterium | reverse complement strand
AAGTTGTTCCATAATTTGGTCGGTGTGTGCGAGACCAACGAACAATGCCTCGTAAGCCCCTGGTGGCAACGCAACACCGGCGTTCAACAACGCATGGAAAATACTTGCGTACATCTTTTCATCCGTTGTCTTGGCTTCTTCGAAGTTCGTCGGGATTGACTGCAAGTGATCTCCAAAATGCATTCCCACCAAGGTGCCGACCACCGGGAATTGAGCGCGGATTCCGTTGGCGGCGCACGCATCACGAAGCATGGCTGACAAGTGACGTGCTCGAGCAAGCAGCTCCATGTACTCGTCGGCTCCGAGTTGTTGCAATGTCGCCAAACCGGCAGCTGTCGCAAGTGGATTACCCGCCAAAGTGCCCGCGTGAAACACGCTTCCCAGTGGAGTGAGATTTTCCATCACATCTCGACGCCCACCAACAGCGCCGATAGGTAAACCGCCACCGATGACTTTTCCAAAGCACGTCAAGTCTGGCCGTACATCGAATTTTGCTTGTGCGCCGCCAAGACCAAGTCGAAAACCAGTGATCACCTCGTCAAACACCAACAAAGCGCCCACACGATCGCACTCGCGACGTAATCCCTCTAAGAACCCCGGTGCGGGCGCAACCACTCCCATGTTCGCTGCGACCGGCTCAACAAACACGGCGGCAACATCTTGATCGAGTTGCGGGACCACGTTGTAGGGCAACACCCATGTATTGGCCACTGCCTCTTCTGGCACACCAGCTGTTCCTGGCAAACCCAATGTTGCAATGCCACTTCCCCCTGCAGCAAGAAGCGCATCGGTGGCTCCGTGGAAATTTCCGTGGAAGGTGACGATTCGTTTTCGACCCGTCACTCCTCGTGCAAGTCTCACCGCAGTGCTCGTTGCTTCGGTACCACTGTTCATGAAGCGCACACGTTCGCACGATGGCACACGTTCGCTGATTGCTTCGGCCAACTTCATCTCGCGGGTTGTCGGTGCGCCATAGGACGTTCCATCGGCTGCAGCTTCTCTGAGTGCAGCGACAACTGCGGGGTGTGCATGACCCAAAATGATTGCGCCATAGCTTTGGACGAGATCGATGTAATCGCGCCCTTCGACATCGAATACTTTCGCTCCTTCTGCACGCGACACGATGTAGGGCGTTCCGCCCACAGATTTGAACGCGCGAATCGATGAGTTCACACCGCCAGGAATTGCCCGCGAGGATCGCTCGAAGATTGCGATGTTCGATGCAATCCCCTCTCCTCGACAGACAACAGGATTACATTTCGCTTCTTCGCACGCAATCGGATCGCAGTATGTAATTGACGCGGACATGATTGTTTCTACGAGTTCTTCTTTTGCGCTGAGTACTCGGCAAACCATCGCGCAAGATACGTCAAGATGATGTCTGCACCAGCACGTTTTATGGCGGTGAGATGCTCGAGTGCGACCGCGTCGTGGTCGATCCAGCCGCGCTCTGACGCTGCTTTGATCATTGAGTACTCACCGCTGACGTGATACGCCGCAACCGGATGGTCAACGGAGGCGCGCACTTGTCCAATGACATCGAGGTACGCCAAAGCTGGCTTCACCATCACGATGTCGGCGCCTTGTTCTATATCTTCGAAAACTTCGCGCATCGACTCGCGTGCATTGCGCCAGTCTTGTTGGTAGCCCTTTCGATGTCCACCACCTGCAATTTGCACATCCACCGCATCGCGAAAAGGTCCGTACAACGCTGATGCATATTTTGCCGAGTAGGCCATGATCGCCACATGTGAGTGACCCACTTCATCGAGTGCCGCGCGAATTGCCCCCACTTGTCCATCCATCATTCCGCTAGGTGCAACCACATGTGCCCCAGCATCTGCTTGAGCAATCGCTGCGCGACAATAAATCTCAATGGTTGCATCGTTGTCGACATCGCCATTCGTCCCGACAATTCCGCAATGTCCATGTGAGGTGTATTCATCAACACACAAATCAGCCATCAAGACGACGTCATCGCCCACAACCCCCCGAAGGCGACGGAGCGCCTTTTGCACGATTCCCTCAGGATCGAAAGCGCCAGTTCCTATTTCATCTTTATGTAGGGGAATGCCGAACAAAATGACACCGCGCACACCAAGATTACGTAACTCAATGACTTCTTTTTCCAAAGAGTCGAGTGTGTGCTGCACAACACCAGGGAGAGACACGATGGGCTGGGGTTCGCTGATTCCTTCACGAACGAACAGCGGTGCGACGACGTCGGACACATGAAGACGCGTTTCGGCAACGAGTTCACGAAGTGCCTGAGTGGTGCGTAGTCGACGAGGACGCGATACGGGAAAAGTCACCCTTCGATGTTATTGGCACAAAATGCCACCTCGTCGTCGTGCGGGCCTATCGATCCGCAATTACCTCGATTGCCGCCTCAATCAGACCCTGTAATGAGTGGTCTTGAGCAATAGCGGTGAGTCGAAGTCCGAGTGATGTGGCAGTACTTGCCGTGGAAGGCCCGATTGCAATAACTGTCTCTGGCGACTCAGTTCCAAATGCATCACACCATGCCGACACCGCACTTGAAGAAGCAAGCAACAAGACATCTGCCGATAACGCATCATCACGTTGTTGCGCTGTGGGTGTGAGCTGAATGGTCAGATACGCCACCACTTTCGTCACGTCCCATCCTTTGCCGGCAATTCCTTGTGAGACGACTTCATCGGCGAGATTTCCTTGAACAACCAAAACCTTTCCATATCCTTCAGGAAATAGCTCGACAAGAGAATGTGCTGTTGCGGGTTGTGCAACAAGATGTGCACTCATTCCTAATGAATTCTCCGTTGCACGTCCCACAACAGCGATACGTGGAACTCGAACGTCCCCGGCCGCAACTGCCGCATTCAAAAAAGGAGCGACACGTGTTGCACCGTTTGGTGAAGTCACCACAATCCAATCGAATTCGTGACAACGCTGAAGTACCGCATCACGTTCTCGTCCCTCATCGTCTGGCTCGTTGATCGCAATCAATGGAACCTCGATAACAACTGCACCTTGTGACTCCAAGAGACGACGAAGAGATTCGTTTTGACTCTGTGATCGCGTGATGACGACACGTTGTCCGTCAAGTCGAGACGTCACCGACTTAATCCTTTTGTGCCAACCGTTGGCGACATTGTTGTGCCATGGCAACTCCAACAACACAATGATCATCTGAGTCGCCAATGAAACCCTCGATTTGTACTGAATCTGATCCATCGTCGCTGGCCATGAATGCTCGAAAGATTCCATCAGTGGACAGATGCGCCGCAACGGGAAGCGAACAACCTGCACCTAGCTCGGCGAGAAATGCGCGTTCTGCCTCGACCGCGCGGCGACTTGGCAGATGATCTATCAGTGACAGAGTCGACAACACCGTGTCATCTCCACTTCTGCATTCGACTGCCACGGAGCCTTGCCCCACCATCGGAACCGCTACATCGACGTCGAGAACTTCATCAATTTGTTCGACGAGACCGAGAATCTCGAGTGCGGCGACTGCCATCACGATTGCACCGTCTTGTGGCACACGAGAGAGTCTCGTTTGGATGTTGCCGCGCAAATCCATAAAAGAAAGGTCTGGTCGTAACCGTTGCAATTGAGCTCGACGTCGAACCGAACCTGTGGCAATCGTGGCCCCAGGAGACAGTTCGCTGAGTTTCTTGCCAACAAGTGCGTCGTTGGGTGTTCGTCTCTGACCAATCGCACCGATGACAAGTCCCTCTGCAGTCTGGGAGGGAAGATCCTTTGCTGAATGGACAGCGATATCTGCGCGACCATCAAGCACTGCTTTTTGCACTTCTTTAACAAAGACACCTTGTCCACCCATCTGATGTAGTGGCGTTGTCGCGTTGAGGTCTCCCTGCGTGTCAACAAAGACGTATTCAATCTCTGTTGACGCCGACACTTGAGAAATCAAGTTTCCGACATGTTCTGATTGGGCGCGCGCTTGGGCGCTCGAACGTGTCGCGATTCTCAAAAGGGACATACGTCTTTTTTAGCCGAAATGTCTTTAGTCGAGATGAAATAGATCTCGAACAGCAGCCGAAAGACGTTCTCCTTGCGGGGTTCCCGCAGCTTCACGCAAACGAACAGAAGGGTTGTGCAGCAATTTGGCGACAATTCCGCGAGTGATTGCCTCAACAAGTTCACGGTGTTCGTCACTCATATCTGCAAGTCGAGTTCCGTATCGCTCCATCTCCGCAACACGAATGCCATCGACAACTTCGCGAAGTTGTGCGACCAACGGAGCAGCTTGGCGTTGTGCTTGGTCGAGTGCAAAACGATCAACTTCTTCTGTGATGATGTCGCGTACCTGACCCACTTCATTCGCACGGGTCTCGATTCCTCGCTTTGCCCATTCGCTGAGATCATCCAGATCGCGCAAAGTAACTCCATCGAGCGCGGCAACATGGGCATCAACATCTCGTGGCAAAGCAATGTCGACAATTAACAACGGCGAGGCGACGCCGTCACGAGCACGTTGCACCATCTCGGCATCGATGACAACGCCACCAGCACCAGTACATGCGACCACGACATCTGCTCGACCTAGTTCGCTTTCAAGAGAATCAAACGAAGAAACTTGTGCACCCACTTTTTCAGCCAGTGCTTCACCGCGCGAGGCAGTTCGGTTGATGACCGTGACGGTGCTAGCGCCAGCTCGGGCCAGCGCAGTTGCGACACCTTCGCCCATCTCGCCAGCACCCACAACAAGAACATTGCATTGATCGAGCGAGCCCAAAATTTCTTCGGCCATCTCGACTGCAGCATGGGAAACGGACGCCGTGGAACGGCTAATCGCTGTCTCGGTGCGAGCACGTTTGCCCACTTCCAGTGCGTAACGGAACAACAGATTCAATGTGTTTCGCGCAGTGCCCTCTCCCATTGCGCGTTCCCACGCACCACGCACTTGCCCGACAATCTCGGTTTCACCCAACACCGCCGAGTCGATTCCGGAGGCAACTTCAAACAAATGAACAATCGCCTCGTCGTCATGCTGGCTGTACAGATGTGGAGTTATTTGGTCGACGGGCAATCCGCTCGACTCGCAAAGAAAATCACGAATGTCTGAATACGCGCCATGAAAACGTTCGGCTACCGCGTATACCTCGGTGCGATTGCACGTCGACAACACCACTGCTTCGCGAATGTCATCTCGCACAATCAAACTATGCAAAGCCTTCGGCATCGATGCCTCAGAGATCATCACCTTTTCCAGAAGTTCAACTGGTCCAGTGCGATGATTCACTCCGATAACAACGATTGACATAACGACCTACGCGCTTACTGAACCTGTGTCACTACCAGCTGGCACCGAACGCAGCCCATTGTTACGGCACTGTTCGTAATAGCTCAAAATTTGTAATTCAAGTGCAAGATCGACTTTGCGTACATTCACGCCTCGAGGAACGGACAACACCGTCGGTGCAAAGTTCATGATTGATCCGATACCGGCACGCACCAACGCATCGGCTGCCTCTTGGGCATGTTGAGCCGGTGTGGCAATGATTCCGATGCTCACATGCTTTGACTGCACGATCTGGCTGAGTTCATCTGCATGTTTGACACGCACACCACCAACGAGCGCACCGATTTTTGATTCGTCTTTATCAACCACTCCAACGATGTTGAAGCCGCGCTCGGAGATACCTGTGAAATTGGCAAGTGCTTGACCCAAGTTGCCAGCACCAACAATTACTACCGGCCATGACTGGTTCAATCCGAGTTCACGTTGAATTTGATATGTCAAGAACTGAACGTCGTATCCAACACCGCGAGTTCCGTAGGTTCCCAAGTAAGAGAGATCCTTTCGCACCTTTGCAGCATTGACAGCGGCGAGTTCAGCAAGTTGTTCACTCGACACCTGCGCAACGTTGTCGTTTGTAAGGTCGACAAGAATGCGCAAGTAGATCGGCAGACGACCGAGAGCGGCCTCTGGAATTTTTCGGCGGGGGGTTTCCGACATCACCCTTACGCTATTCGTTTGTTCACTCATTCACGAACTCCTCGGCGTCCCCGTAGCCTGTTTTGACGTGACCTTGAACACGGCTCTCGCAGCAGCATCGGCAATTGTGGCTCTCGCCTTCGGGCTCAGCACCTTTGATAGGTGGCTTCGACGCCGTAAACCACACGAATTGGCCTGGTCGATCGCGATGGGGCTGTTCGTGATTGCATCCCTCGCATTGTGGTGGGCAGAGAGCCGTGGATGGAGTTCTGCGTCATTTCGCATCTTTTTCATGTTTGGTGCGATTGTCAATGTTCCGTGGCTGGCACTTGGCACCGTCTACTTGTTGGCCGGTCCGCGCATCGGAGCTGTGGTGTCGCGATTTCTTCTCGCCTTCAGTGGATTTGCAATCGGTGTTGTGGCGGTGGCTCCGATTCGAGGCGAAATCGAACCTCTAGGTCTTCCCGCAGGGAGCGATCATTTTGAACCTTTGCCGCGCATCCTGGCTGCGGTCGGGTCATCGATTCCAGCGATTGTGATTTTCGGAGGAGCATTGTGGTCTGCATGGCGCATCATTCGCGGTGCGAATCCCGCTATGACAACAGCTGCGGTGCGACACGTGCAATCGGCGCACAGATTGGCCGGAGGGAACATCCTGATTGCATTGGGCACCATCATCTTGTCGATGAGTGGCACCTTTTCTGGCCGACTCGGCGAAGATCGCGCCTTTGTCGTCACATTGCTTGTTGGTGTGACGGTGTTGTTTGCTGGTTTTCTCGTAGCCAGCAATGCAACAGGCTCGTCTACCTCAACGCGTAACGCTGCACCTTTCCGCTGACGTTTTTAGGCAGCGCATCGACGAACAACACTTTCGAGGGGCACTTGTAGCGCGCCAACTTTGTGCGGCAATAGTCGATAAGTGCATCTTCATCGAGATGCACTCCATTGCGTGTCACGACATAAGCCCGTACAGCTTCGCCGGTATGAGGATGAGCGGTGCCAATGACAGCGACTTCAGCGACGTCGGGATGCGCCGCCAATACTCCTTCAACTTCGGCAGGGAACACATTGAAGCCCGACACGATGATCAGATCTTTTGCGCGATCAATGATGTAGAGATGCCCCGCATCGTCCACCACTGCAATATCGCCAGTTTTTAGCCAACCATCTCGCGTCAACACTCGAGCTGTTGCTTCTGGATCGTTGAGGTACCCCGCAAAAATATTTTCTCCGCGTATCCAAATTTCACCCGAATCGCCGACCAAAACGTCTTCGCCGTTTTCGTCAACAACTCGCAGTTCAATTCCTGGTACGGGTCGACCGATGGAACCGGGAATCCATTCCATTCCAATCGAAGTTGTCACCACAGGAGAAGCTTCGGTGAGGCCATAACCCTCGTGAATATGAAGTCCGAATCGAGCACTGAAAGATTGGCTGATTTGCTCTGGCAACTTCGCTGCACCAGACAACGCCAACCGAATAGAACTAAACGCATGGGGAGTTGCGTGATCGAGTTGGCCGAGTGCAGCCCACAAACTTGGTGCGCCAGGTAAAACAGTGACACCGCGTTCAGCAATGGTCTCCATCGTTGAGACCGGATCGAAACGTTGCACGAGAACAAGACATCCACCGCCAGCCAACGTTGTTCCGATGACGACGTTGAGCCCAAAAATGTGAAACAGCGGAAGCACGCCGAATACCACATCGGTGGAAGCGATGTGCTCGGCAACATTTGCCTGGCGAATATTGGTCAACAAATTGTTATGCGTCAGCACTGCAACTTTTGGCGAACCTGCAGTTCCACTGGTGAACATGTAGACCGCCGGGTGCGATGCTTCGACATCGACCACTGGTACGTGTTCACCACTCAAGAACTGATCGATTGTTTGAGCACCGACTAACCCGTGGCCCTCTGTTGCGATCACAATGCGCACCGCCGATCGGGTGACGTCTGGAATCTTGTTCCACGCATCAAAAGCCGACGGCTCAATCACCACTGCACTGGGAGCGACTACCTGTAGTTCACCCTCGATTTCGGGCGCCGGACTCGTGGGGTTCAAAGGCGCCACGATTGCACCGATTCCGACAGAAGCAAGATAGGACACAACGAAATAACGACTGTTCCCGCATAATAATGCGACAACATCTCCTTTACCGATGCCGTGTCTCACGAGCGCACCACGCATTGCGGCAACTTGATCGCGCAATTGATCGTAAGTCGTGGGTCGACCTCGACTGATGAGTGCTGTTCGATGTCCCTCGTGATTGTCAATGATGTGAGCAAGATTCATGAAGGACTTCTTCCCGTTATAACAACATCAACAAATTGACGATGGCCGCGGTCATGATGACACCTAATAACAGTGCGATTGTCAATGTGGTCGCCGGACGCATAGCACGAACCCTACTTGGTTTCTCGGAGAGTGACGGGAGACGCAACAACGTCTGATTCGCCCCTAAAAACAAGGACTTCGTCACCTTCTTCCACTCGTAAGGCAACAGAGGCCGAGCTGCGATCCATTGCCAGTGCGATCATCCCGTATGAATCAATCACCGCCCCAATTGCACCAGAATCAATTTCTGCAAAATGCGTGACGACGCGTGCGCTACGAACATCATCACCGATGACAAGACGCAGAACATGTCCAAGGTGCGCAATATCTTCTGGCCCAACATTGAGTTGACAATTTCCGAAAGTGTCCACCCATGCAACTTCGCAATGCAATCCCTCACCAAAAGTGTCGTGTTTCTCTTCGGTAGGAATCGGAACAAGACCAGGCATCAATGATGCGACATCTATCTCGCGACCAACATCGGCAATGTCTCCACCACTTGCGAGATGCGCGGCAACGGGTGCGAATACATCGCGCCCAGCGAACGTTGCCCCATTGGTGTGCAGATGCAACTCTGTGTTGGTCAGTTCGAATGCACGTTCTGCACCACCCGCGAGTGCAACTGCAGGCCCTAACAATCCATTGTCGGGGCCAACGAATACTCCTCTTCCCCCTGCAACCTCAACTGCAACCGCTCGACGTGATGAACCAACCCCTGGATCAACGATCGCGACAATCACTCCGTCGGGAACGTATTGCACTGCTCGCGCAAGTGCCAATGATCCACCTCGAACATCAAAAGGTTTGACACCGTGAGTGAGATCGGTGATGCGCACATGTGGCGCCAAATCAACAATCACACTTTTCACCACACCCACGAATTCATCGTTCACGCCGTAATCAGTAAGCAACGAGATATGTCCGGCCATGTGTTCACGATAAGGAGTGCGCGGCCGCACTTGTTGTTTTCGCACGGAATTGAAAAAACGAAAAGGGCCGGTGCCAACCCCCCGACGGCACCGGCCCTTCGGCGCAGCCCTTAAAGGGGCGCGACTCCCGTCCACGGTTGTGCCGTTTCCGGTGACCTGCGTCACAAGATACACCACTGCGTGTCAGAAAGTAAAAACTCCACGCAAATTTTTTGAAATTTTTTAGGACAGTTCGCGGCCCATTTCCGCGCTTCGCTGAGCGGCGGTGTTGACAACTTTTTTCACTATTTCACGAAACTCTGCCGCCTCGAATTGTTGCAGTCCCGCAGCCGTTGTCCCGTTTGGCGAGGTCACTTTTTCACGTAATTGCGCTGCCGAATCAGGGGATTCGAACAGCAG
>JBEDHS010000027.1:0-3790 GCA_041173945.1 Actinomycetota bacterium | reverse complement strand
AGATTACGCATGCGATAAATGAACAAGATACACCTAGTATTCCGAGAGGAAAGTGTGCTCGTTTTGCAGGCAAGGCCGGCACGTACTCGAACATTTCGGGTGAAAAGCCGAACGAGATTGTTGTTCTAGGAAAGTCAACTCAGGGTAGAAACATCTTTGCTGAGCACTGGGGTTCTCGGTCGGGGCCACAGATTCTCGTCATCGGACAAGTTCATGGCAACGAATGCACCCCGTCTTACCTTGTTCACGAGTTACGAGCCAATCCATCAGATGATGTTGGAGTGTGGATAATTCCGACATTGAACCCTGACGGCCTTGCTCGACATTCACGTAAGAACGCACGCGGTATCGATCTCAATCGTGATGGGTACCGCCGACAAGCGGTTGAAACACGATTGTTGTTCAAGTTCGTGAAACGGTATCGCCCAGTGCTCAGTGTGCATGTTCATTCGCCGAGTGGATGGGTGGGTCATTTCAATGGCGGCCTTGCGAAAGCAGCCTGTCGTGACATCTCGTCACGAACGGGCTTGAAGTGCAGTGCTGCTGGTCGAGCAAGTCACCTCGGCGGAGCATTTTTGTGGGAGGGCCTGGCTCGGCACGTAGCTGGACACGAGTCGTTACTGGTGGAATTACCTCGCGTGTCCTCGCGAGAGGCATCGAGCGCTCCTCGACATTTGGTGATGCAAGCGAGCCAAAAAGCCACAAGGACGTATGCGCGCGAAATCAGGCGTTCTCTTCTGGAGACTATTGCCCGATAAAAGCCCGTTGCGCCGAAAAACCTTACGGGGAAACGCTCAAGTTTCACGTTGCCGAAGTATTCTCGCCAATGGTGAACCAAAAGATGCGTCCTCAGAAAGCACGTGTCAGGCCAATCATTTTTGCGGCGCTCTTGGGAATTTTATTGCCGCCCGTTTCAAGTCTGACGCATGCGCTTTTGCAAGATGACGGGCTAGCACTATTGGGTCGAGGCGCAGCGTGGGCGCGCAATCATCGTCTTGATGGATTGGTCGACAAATTAGAGGAATGGAAGTACAGCGCACCTCCACCGAAAGAGGCCGCTGAGTCTCTTGCGATTAGCACCGAAATGGAAAAGCCATCAGGAATTGATGTTGCAGCACTGAAAGCAATCGTTCCTCAAGTTTCTCCTGCACTTCCGAACGAAGGGACGTGGTCTGTGGCGCGAAGTCTTGGTGAGCTGCCCGTTGTGTGGGTTGCAGGCGCGCGGACGTCACAGCTTTATCCATCGATAACGACAACGTTCATGCTGATTGATGCAAAGAACGTGGCTGCACGTTTATACAACGGGACTGAGGTTCCTGGTGGACGCCATTGGATTTTTGGAAACAAAGTCGCTGACATTGATCAACCAAACTTGGTCGCAGCTTTTAACGGAGGATTTCGTCTGAGCCACCGCGCGGGGGGCTATTACGCCGAAGGGGAGACCGTGATGCCGTTGCTCCCTGATAAAGCAACCATCGGTATCGATCGATTCGGGAATTTTTCGATGGGAATTTGGGGAGTGACCCCATTTTTCAATGACGCATCGGTTGGACGTTGGGCGTCGCTACGGCAAAACCTGCTACCCATTTTGATTGATGGTCAACTTAATCCCGCTTTGAAAAGTGGTTACTGGGGTGGAGGCGGAAACGGAGAAATTTATATCTTGCGATCTGCAGTGTGTATGAGACGAGATGGGAACATTGTCTTTGCAATTTCCGGCATGACGGATGCAATTGAGATTGCCAAAGCAATGCAACTTGCAGATTGTGATCTTGCAATGCAGCTCGATCAGAATGCGAGCTATCCCCGTGGGTTGACCTATGAAGCTGGCGTTCCGCAGCGCATAGATCGTCGAATGGCGGGGAAAGATAATGAGTATCTGCGTTACAGCCTGCGCGATTTCTACGCTTTTTTTGAGACCGAGTGAAACAGATGTCCATGAGTTGTGACATTCTGAGAGATTGAAGATGCGTTACGACGAACGTCCAGTTGACAACACACCTATTCACACTGCCGACTTACCCGCTACACCTGTTCGCGATCGCAATATCCCAGCGACTGCATGGGTAGAAGCTCCGCATCAACTGTTGACATTGGGTGAAGAACTTCCGGGTGCACCAATCGCTGAGTACAAACGGCGAATAGGTGAGTGGTTGTTGTGGCGTGCTGGTCCAGCAAGAGACGCCGATGCATGGTACTTCGCGTGCCGTAGTGATGATCTCACCGTGCACTTCGTGTTGCGTTTGTTCCCCGATGGTTCAGCGGACGGTGTTGGGCCAAGTGGAGTTCGGCACGACAGATTTCGTGCGTGGAAACAAGATCTTTCAACTTCTCACTAGCCGACTCTCTTACGCCGTCTCCGCGTGAGATGTTGTGATTGAACGGCTATTAGCCCAGCAGTCATCAAGATTGACGATGAGATCACGATAGATGACATCGAGGCGCCGGTTTTCGGAAGTGACGTCAACGAGTTGATGCGTATCTCGCTAGTCGCACGATTACCACTGGATTGTCCTCGAGCGACGACGCGAGTGCGCCCAGCAGTTGAATTTGGCAATTCAAAATTAAATATGACTATCCCATTTGAGTCTGCAACTGAGGAAAGCGTTTTGGAACCAATTGTCAAAGTGACAGTTTCACCGGGTTCGAAACCTCGCGCAATAACTGTCACAGTCTTTCCTGTATCGGCATCTGTAGGGGTATCTAGCTCAGGGGTTGGAGTTGGCACAGCAGTTGACGAACTTGGTTCTGGCGAAACAGGGGTGTTGGGGGTCCATTGTGCGTAGAGGGTGAAGTTGGTTGTTTGCCCGTGTGCGTAAGGGAATGTGATGGGTGTGCCACCCGATGATGCGATGAACCATCCGTTGAATGTGTAGCCGTCGCGGGTGGGTGTTCCTGGCGAGGATTGAATTGTTGCACCGGTGGTGGTTGTGGCATCAGCGATGCTGGTTCCACCTTGTGTGTTGTGTGTGACGGTGAGGGTGTTGGGTGTCCATTGTGCGTAGAGCGTGAAGTTGGTTGTTTGCCCGTGTGCGTATGGGAATGTGATGGGTGTGCCGCCCGATGACGCGATGAACCATCCGTTGAATGTGTAGCCGTCGCGGGTGGGTGTTTCTGGCGAGGATTGAATTGTTGCACCGGTGGTGGTTGTTGCATCAGCGATGCTGGTTCCGCCTTGTGTGTTGTGTGTGATGGTGAGGGTGTTGGGTGTCCATTGTGCGTAGAGCGTGAGATCTGCACTGAAGTTGTAAGCCGCTTGGTTCCCGAAAGGTGTTCCACCTGTTCCAGACTCCGTTGTGTGCCACCCCGAGAAGGTGTATCCCTCTCGAGTGAAGCTATTTGCGACGAGGGTTGTGGAAGTATTTGACGTTTGACTCGGCATTGTGCCCGCACCACCATTGGGTAGAAACGTCACTGATTTGCCGTAAACGGATTCAATGAAAACGCTCGATCCTGGCGGTGTTGTAGCTGTACTCGACACTGCGATGTTGTCGAATTCAAACCCGTTACCAGTGAATTCAAGTTTCTTGAAGGCGATAGATCCACTCGTATACAAACTGAGAAAAGCGTGGGACTCGGTATTGCCCGCTGTATTGGCGGTTGGAGTTAGCGAAGTGTGGGCGGCCGGACGACCGAAGTAGTACCCCTTTCTGTACGCCGATCCATCTAATGCAGTAACGACAGATGTTCCAGGGTATGGATTCGGAGCTGAGGATCCCAGAATGCTGTTGATGGTGTTGGTCGTGTACGTCGCTATTGGGGTATCTGAATCATCCGCGGTGTAAAACTT
>JBEDHS010000026.1:0-6470 GCA_041173945.1 Actinomycetota bacterium | reverse complement strand
CTTTGTGAACACTGTGGTGACACCAGATGAACGTGAAGAACATGTCCGCGTACTTGCTGAGTCTTTGGCGCAGAAACCGGGGTATGCCTTGCGTACGACGAAACAGCAGGTGAATGCAGTGACTGAAGAGATTGCTGGCACCGGTCGCAATGCTGCAGATGCCGATGCGCTCGTGTTTGCCACATACGATGCCGAGAGCAAAGCAGCGAGTCGGAACTATCTCGCAACCAAACAGAAATAAGAAATGGGGGATAAGAGATGACCAAAGTGTTTGTGCATGGCAACCCAGAAACATCTGCCATCTGGGGGCCATTGGTGGAAGTTTTGAGTGGGCGGGGTGTCAACGATGTGGTGTTGCTATCCCCACCGGGGTTCGGAGCCTTGTTGCCTGCTGAGTGGACAGCAACGCGACAGCAATACTGCGACTGGTTGATCGCTGAATTGGAATCAATAGAAGGTCCGATTGATCTTGTTGGTCACGATTGGGGAGCAGGCCATGTGTTTTCTCTGTTAACGCAACGCCCCGATCTTGTTCAGTCATGGGCGACGGACTGTATTGGTCTGGTGCACCCCGACTATCAATGGCACGATGCAGCACAGGGATGGCAAACGCCCGATGTGGGGGAGGCGATCGTGGCTGCAATGGCTGCGATGCCAGACGAGGATTTTGTGACCTCGTTTTCTCAACTAGGCATGACACAAGAGATCGCCGCGAACGTGAAACAGGCAGTGAACGATGACATGGGACGATGCATTCTCGGTTTGTACCGTGATGCCGCACAGCCTGCAATGGTGCAGGTGGGCAAACAACTGCAACAACAATCGTTACCGCCGGGCTTGGTGTTTATTGCCGATCAGGACCACTATGCGGGGTCCGTCTCGATGATGGAAGAGATGTCAGAAAGACTGAATGCGTCTGTTGCACGGATGGATGGCTGCGGTCATTGGTGGATGATTGAACAACCAGAACACGCCGCCGATGCGTTGATGGCTCATTGGTCATGATGGGCTTGATAGCCAACTGAACAGGATTGTTATGAGGGGTGTCGCGCAGCGTAGGCGTTGACGATTGGTTCTAGTTCCGTCGGTGTTGCGCCATGCATAATCACACCATCGCACCCCAATGCGAATTGATTTTCGATTGCCGCAACGCATTGTTCTGGCGTGCCTTGTGCTGATGGCGCCAGCCATTCTTCCGGGATAAGGGGCGCCACGCGTTCAAGGTCCTCCGTGGTTCCTTTTGCATCAAGTGCACCAGGGAAGGTGCGGACGAATTCATCCTCGCGGAATCTTTGGAGCACCTGCGGATCCCAATTGTTGGTGCGAACCATCAAGTCCCCGTAAGCCTGAAGATATGTGGCGAGGCGTCCGACAGTCTTTTTCAATCGAAGCGCGGGGTCGATATGGTCACCGATTGTCGCAAAACAGGACCACACCTTGACATCATCGGGATTTCGTCCTGCCTGTTCTGCAGACTTCTTCACCGTCTGGACCGCGCGCTGTGTTGTTTCATCTGTGAAGAAGGTGTGCAAGATGACGTTGTCATACACGCGTCCAGCCATCTCGAGTGTCTTTTGACCAAACACCGTGATGCTGAGCGGAATGTCGAGTCGAAATTCAGGATCGAGACGAAGAACGGGATATGTGCCCGTCACGTCACTCCAATTCAGCACTGTTTCGCCATTCCATAGCTTTCTCATCAAGATGGCGAACTGCTCGAGCGACTCAGTTGTTGCCATCGGCATTCCGTATGCGCGAAACATCGCATCGATACCGCGGCCAAGACCCAAACTAAAGCGTCCTTCAGACAACAGATGCAACGTGGATGCCCAGGAGGCGGTGACAAGAGGATGTCGGGTGGTGTGATTGGTGGCTGCCGTCATCACCGAGATGTCACGTGTTGCGCCAAGAGCTGCACCCGTGAGAGCACCGGCTTCTTTGATATTGAAACGTTCAGAAATAAAAGCGGTTCCAAGACCCAAACGTTCGCCGTGCGCCAATTCATCGAGCATGTCTCGCGGTGATCGGGGAGCGCCGGCCAATGTGTAGAAACCAAGTTCTGGAAATCGTGACTGTGCACCCATGGGTGCAGAGTATCTCGCAAAAACAGTAGGTTCGTCGTTGGAAGCGAGGTCACGATGAAGGAAACAAATGTGGGTGATATTCCGATGTCGATAGATTCGGTGGGCTTGCTGGAAGGTTTACAAACGACGCGCGCTATTCGGCGGTATGTGAATGAACCAATTCCCGACAACGTGTTACGTGACATCTTGTTTGCTGCCACGCGAGCGCCAAGTGGATCTAATCGTCAACCATTTCGTTTCATGGTCTTCCAAGACTCTCCACGTTCGCAAGAGGTCAAAGAACTGATTGGTCGTGGCGCAGCACAACTGTGGAGTGACAAGCGTGTGAACGACGGGTATGAACAAGGCTCGGGCGAGAAGAAAGATTCACCGAAGGCGCGCATGGCTCGCACGATGCAGAACTATGTTGACAATTTTTCTTCTGTTCCTGTGTTGATCTTGGCGTGTTTGGAGAGATATCGACCGCCCACCCCGACAGAAGGTGCATCGGTGTATCCCGCCTGTCAAAACGTGTTGCTCGCCGCTCGTGCTCTTGGGTACGGAGGTGTGTTGACTGGTTTTCAGGGATTTGTCGAGAAAGAATTGCGCGAACTGCTCGAGATACCCGATTCTGTTTTTCTGGCGGCAACAATCACGTTGGGGAAGCCAGCCGGGTCTCATGGGCCCGTTCGGCGTCGACCGATGGGTGAGTTGGTGTTCGGCGACACGTGGGCTCAAGCGGCTCCGTGGGCGATTGATCCGCCTGGGACTGTGACGATGCCTAGTCGCTTCACCTAATCTCGATTAAACGTTCTAATTGAGGAGGGGCGATGAGCCACGACATGTCGGTACAGCATCTATTTTCGGTCGCAGGCAAGGTGGCCTTGGTGACGGGTGGATCACGCGGCATCGGCGAGATGATCGCAGCAGGATTATTGGCGAATGGCGCAAAGGTGTACATCTCGTCGCGCAAAGCCCAAGCCTGTGATGAGGCAGCCAAACGCTTGATGGAGAACTACGGGGGCGAATGCATTTCCCTTCCAGCCAACGTGGCCGATCTAGACGGTATCGATGCACTCGTGGCAGAGATTTCACGTCGCGAATCACATCTCGACATCTTGATCAACAATGCTGGCGTCTCATGGGGTGCTCCCATTGAAGAGTTTCCGGAAGTCGGTTGGGACAAAGTGATGGATACCAATGTCAAGGGAATCTTCTTTTTGACTCAGCGTCTCTTGCCGTTGTTGACCGCACGGGCAACCCAGGATGATCCTTCGCGCATTGTGAACATCGGATCAATCGATGGAATTGGGACGCCATCATTTGAGACGTATTCATATGGGCCATCGAAGGCAGCTGTTCACTCTCTGACAAAAGTTTTGGCAGTGAAATTGCGTTCGCGAAATATCGTGGTCAATGCGATTGCCCCAGGACCGTTCCCGACTTGGATGCTCTCGACCGGTGTGGGCACAGGCGGAGACGTGGAAGGAACCGACTGGAATGCAGTGGGAAGCATGAACCCCAGCAAACGAGTGGGAACACCAGAGGACATCGCGGGTCTCACCATCTTTTTGTGCTCCCGTGCAGGAGCGTTCACCGTGGGCGAAGTCATCACCTGCGACGGTGGCTCCTTGCTCAAATAAGTCTTCATCACACCTCTTGATGAAGACCGGACCGCTCAGTTACCTGAGAGGTCTCTAGCCTGTCAGCATGTCTCACACAGGTTTTGATCTCGTCACAATCGATACTCCACGCACGGACGAGCTCGGCAGGTTCTATGCAGCGGTTCTCGGGTTGACCGAGAGCGAGAGAGAAGACGGGGATCGGTGGATTGTGTTTTCCGACTCAAGCGGTGCGCGACGACTGGGCTTTCAAAAAGGGGAACATGTGCCAGGAAGTGTTCACCTTGATTTTGTGTGCGATGTTCAAAAATTTGATGATGAACGGGCACGTATTCTGGCTCTGGGTGCCACAGAGACGCGCGACATGCGCAGCGAGTCCTATGGGCGGATCGCGAACTTTGCAGACCCTGACGGAAATCTGTTCGACTTGTGCGCATATAACAAATGAGGGGCCGCCCATTGGGCGACCCCTCACGTTGTGTTAGGACCGAAGAATTATCGACCGATTGAGGTATCGATGAATTCGTTGGTGACCACGTCTTCGAGTGCAAGTGTGGGGTCGAAGCTTTCAACTCCCAACTCTTCGAGAAGTGGCATCGCTTCGTCGTACAGTGCCTTCACTCGATCGAGATCGAAGTTTCCGTAGGTGCTGTCCGAGCCGTTGTCGCCAATTCCCAATTCGTCGATCACTTCAAGACCAGCTGCGTTCAACTCTGGCGAGATTGTCCAGTAGTTGTTGTAGGTGGTGGTGATCTTCACGAGTTCATCGCTGACGGGAGTTGGATTGTCGAGGTAGTCAACCCATGCCTGCTGCAATGCAGGAACAAGAACCTTCAAGCAATCGCTCAATTCGTCTTTGCGATCTGCGAGCACTGTGTACATCGCAGGGTATGGCTGCCATCCGAGGTCGTGAATGAGTACGTAGTCAACTGGTGCAGGTGCGCCATCTTTCCACTCAATCAAGTTCTCGTACTTGAACTTCTCGTTCGAGACAAATCCCTGCTGAACAAAGTTTGCACCGTCAGCGATCCACTTGTCTGGAGCACCGCCGTAGTTGGGGTCGCTTTGTGAGGCTTGGATGAATCCCTTACCGACTAACCAGTCCATGTAGGTGGTGCCGGGGAAGTGGTGGATCAATGCACCAGAGTCGCCCAAGCTTGCTGGATTGCTTGGGTCAATGTCGAGTTGCTCGGGGTCCCACATCAGGAACTGTGGGTTGATTTCCAAGGTTGCGGCAACACCGATTCCTTTAACAACTCCAGATGACTGGATGACGTCGTCAGTGTTGACGTAACCAAGTGTGATGTCGTTGTCTGTCTTCATGACGGAGAGAACCGGCTGGAATTCGATGGCGTCACCACCAGCGCGAACTTCAACAGTCTCAATTCCGCCAACTTTGTATGCATCGGCGATGGGGCCTGAATATGTGAACAAGCTGGCATCTGCTGTGCCGCCTGGGCCAATCAACTGATAGGTACCGCCGTGTTCAATCTCTGGCCACCAGTCGGTTTGAATAACCAAATTGGTGGGGCAGACGGCATCGCCGTCGCCTGCTGGTGTGGTATCAGACGATGAGTCTGAATCGCCACATGCAGTGAGGATCAATCCGGCAGCAGCAACAAATGCCGCTACTTTCGTGGTTCTTTTTTTCATGGGTGTCCTTTTGGTGGTTGGTGGTTCGCCCGTGGTGTTCATCAGTGCCTCTATGACGCTGACGCCTCCGACTCATGCCAATCGCGGAGCGAACGATTGGCAATGCTGCCGATAAGGACATAGATGGCAATTCCCAAGAGGGAAGCCAAAATCACGCCGCCAAATAACTTCTCGTATTCAAGTCGCTTGGCGTAATTGTTCATGAGGCGACCAAGACCAAGGTCGCCACGAGTAAAGAAAAAGTCGGCCACAAGTGCACCGATGACGCACAGGCCAGCACCGATGCGTAGCCCAGTGAAGATCGCAGGCAAAGCAGCCGGAAACATCAGTTTGCGAAAACGTGTTGCCCCGTTGGCGTGGTTCAATGTGAAGAGGTCTTGATGTCCGCGATCGACCGATTTCAATCCGAATAAGAAGTTCGTCAGAATCGGAAAGATTGCCACAAGAACGCATGTGACGACTCGCGCTGTACGTGTTGGTCCGAACCAAATTGAGAACAGTGGCACAAGAGCAAGAATGGGAATTGTTTGCAGAGCCACCGCATAGGGGAACAACGCTCGCTCGATGGTGCGATTTGCAGCCATGATGACCGCTCCTACGAGCGCGAGCAATGTCGCAATCACAAAGCCGTAGAGTGCGATGCGTCCGGTGTTGGTGAGGCCTTCGAGTAGTTCACCGCGGTTGCGTGAATCGAGAAATGCACCTTCAAGAACTTTGTGCGGGACGGGAACAATAAATTTGCGCCGTTCGCTTAGTAATACGTGATGGACGCCGTACCAAATACCAATAAAGATTCCGAAGAAAACAAATGCCGGAGCGTATGACTTGATGCGAGCGATCATGAGTGTGCTTCTTTCAAGGCTTGCGAGACCTGTCCGCACATCTCGGCAAATTCAGGTGAGTAACGAAGGTCGTGGTTGCGGGGATATTCCCACGGGATGCTGAAGTCGCCGATGATCTGACCCGGACGAGATGACATGCACAGCACTCGTGTGGACAAAAACACTGCTTCAGGAATTGAGTGCGTGATGAATAATCCGGCGAATCCTTCGTGTACGAAGAGACGCAAGAGTTCATCTTGCAGTCTTTCGCGAGTTATCTCATCGAGTGCACCGAACGGTTCGTCAAACAT
>JBEDHS010000025.1:0-3153 GCA_041173945.1 Actinomycetota bacterium | reverse complement strand
ATGCATTTCGAATTATGCGCTTGCCGTTGCTTGATGCAGGCGGCGCTCCAATTGGCCGCATCGACGACATTGTGGTCGTTCCGGGCCGCCATGGAACCGCCCCGCGCGTGACCGGTTTTGTGGCCACCAGTCAGCGTCGACGTATTTTTGTAAACGCCAATCGGGTGTTGTCTGTCGACCCTGAAGGCGCTCGTTTGCGCAGTTGGGACGTGGATTTAAACCCGTTCAAAGCACGCGATGGTGAACATCTGTTGGCAGCGGACATTATTGACAGACGCGTCAACGGTGAAACCGTGAGCGATGTTGCATTGCGCCCCACCACAACAGAACGTGAAACGGGATGGGAAGTTGCCAAAGTGCGCTTGACGCGTTCGGGAATTTTCGGACGTCGCAGCACGTATCGGCTCGTCGAATGGAACGAAGTGGGTGGCTTGTTTGCTGTTGCCACTGAAATGGCAGCCGAAGCTGCGCGTCTTCGCGACATGCACCCGAGCGATGTGGCAGCCGTGGTGCGTGCATTGCCACTTGCGCAACGTCAGTTGTTGGCCAAAGAAATGGAAGACGATCGTTTGGCGGACTTGTTGGAAGAGTTGCCTGAGAACGAACAGTTGTCGCTAATTGCCACACTCGATCTTGAACGCATGATTGACGTGTTGGAAGAAATGGAATTCGACGACTTGGCCGACTTGTTGGCCGAGATGCCCGCACAGCAACGTTCAAAAGTGTTGGCAGCGATGGACGACGAGGATGCCGATGTGGTGCGTACCTTGTTGTCGTATTCGGCGGGGACCGCAGGTGCATTGATGACGCCAGAGATCATCATCATGGGACCAAATGCCACTGTCGCCGAAGCTTTGGCGGAAATTCGCGACCCAGAATGGTTGGTCTCGATCGCCGCACAAGTGTTTGTGACCCAACCTCCGTATAAGGCACCGACGGGAACATATTTAGGTGTTGTGCACATGCAGCGGTTGTTGCGCGAGCCACCCAGCACGGAATTGATTCGTTGCGTGTCGAACGAACCGACGGTGTCGCCCGACTTGTCAGACCGTGAAGTCGCTGAATTTCTTGCCTCGTACAACTTGCTCGCCGTTGGTGTGTGCGATTCTGTCGGACACTTATTGGGTGCAATCACGGTGGACGACGTACTCGACCGCATGCTTCCAGCTGACTGGCGTCAGCGCCGACGACAGGCGGCCACACAATGAAGCGCCGCGGAGATCTCACCACACCACGCGCGCGACGTCGCGTGGGTATTCACTACGACCCCGATGCATTCGGCCAATTCAGCGAAACCATCGCCCGCTTTTTGGGAACCGGTCGCTACTTGGTGATTCAGACAATCATTGTCGCGTTTTGGGTAACAGTGAATGCGTTACACATCGCGCCATTTGACGAATACCCGTTCATCTTCTTGACGTTGATCTTGTCGTTGCAGGCCTCGTATGCAGCGCCGTTGATTCTGCTTGCACAAAATCGTCAAGAGGACCGCGCACGCGAACAACTACAGCGCGACCGTGACATGGCGGCTCGTACTCAGGCCGACACAGAATATTTGGCACGTGAATTAGCAGGTGTGCGTTTGGCGCTGGCCGATGTTGTGACGATGGATGACATCAGCGAACATTTGGACAGAATCTCTGAGGTGCTTGAGCGACTCGAGAATCACGTAATTACGACTGAGCGCGCTGCAGCACAGACTGAATCGCGCGACGCGTAACATCGGCGAATTCACGCGGCATCGTCAACGATGCAAAATGGTTTCCATGTAGTTCGAACAACTCCGCATTTACCGCACTTGCGAATGCTCGTTGTTTTTCTGGTGGCACTCCGGTGTCTTGTGTGGTGAGTACAAAGGCCGTAGGAACCTGTACGTCGGGTGCCATGGGGCGTGCATCGAATCGCGAGAGAGCTTGACCGGCTTGCAAGATAAACCACGAATCGTTGCGACGAATTTCGCCCAATATCCAAGGGATAAATCGACGCATTTCGTGTCCCCGTGGAATTGCGCGATGGAGAACTCTTTTCAGAAGTCGTGGCGTGACAAGGGTGCGAAAGAAAAACCCGAGGAACTTACTGATTGTCCAGCGTGTGCGCTCTGCGCGTGAAGAATTCCACTCCATTGCAGTTGCCTGCAACACCATTCCCTTCACCAAGTCGCGATGACGATGCCACACCAATGTCGAGATGGGTCCGCCCATCGAATAGCCAACGGTGACAACCGACGTTGCACCAAGATGTCGCGCAACAGCTGCTGCGTCATCGGCACAATCTTCCAATTCGAATTGTGTGTCGGGTCGAAGTCCGCGACCATGTCCTCGGTGATCAAGTCCGATAATGGAGAAATGTTCAGCTAGTTCTTCATAGACGGTGAAGAACTGCGTGTCGACCGATGCGGTCCAGCCATGCAACAGCAACACGGTGGGTGCGTTTGGGTCGCTGTGTTGATGGTGACGCACGAAGAACTCGCCGCGACCGTCGATATGGACGATGCGCCCAGGCAACAACGGTGGAATTTTTGTTGAAGAATCAACTGTTAACGACATTTTTTACATACTCCTACGACGTCAAGGCGATGATGCGCCATCTGGAAACCTGCTTTTTTTGCCACACGTTCCAGCACCTCATCAAGTTGATGTTCCATGTCGTCGGGAATGCGAATGTCATCGACTGCCCCACACACATGACACACCATGTGATGGTGATGGCCCGTGATGTCTTCGCTGAGCTCGAATCGTGCCCACTCGTCGGTGGAGATCACGCGCACGACGACATGTGCATTTTCCAGAACAGTCAGATTGCGATATGCCGATGACTGTGCGAGCCCGGTTATCTCGAGAATCTCCGGAATCGACAGTGGTCGCTTGGCTTCGGTGAGTGCGGCGACAATCTGTTTGCGATTGATGGTGAACCGTTGGCCGATGGCAGCCAATTGGGTTGCTACGTGGTGGGCGATATCGGCGACATCAACAGAACCGTGATGATGCGAGCCCTCAGACATGGTCTTTACGATATCGAGAATGAGTGAGAATTAGCCGAGACGAGGGTTAGAAACCGACGAACTGATGCAGTTCAATATTGGATGCGATGACTGCATCCAAGATGTCGGCGTTCGGCAATGTGGTTTGGCCCAGTGTGTGCACGCCAGCCTCG
>JBEDHS010000024.1:0-15093 GCA_041173945.1 Actinomycetota bacterium | reverse complement strand
AGTAGAAACAGTGCAAGGCGAGAGCATCACCATTGACACAACCGATGGTGTAAAAGTCAACACTGCAACAGTGACACAAACAGATTTCCCCGCGACAAACGGTGTGATTCACATGATCAATGAAGTGTTGGTACCACCGTCAATCGACGTCGCAGCGTTCCTCGCGTCGTAACAACCTTTTAACGTAACGCGTCGGCAGCGGCCCACGTGGCGTGTGTTCCACTACAGATACGTTCTGGAAGTTGAATGCGTGCTACCGGGCCGCTGCTGACATTTTGGGCATCAAAAACCAAACAGTGACTCTGATCATTCACGACATCCATTGTGAACGTGATGAGGTATCCGTCATCTTCTGAGCGGGGATTCGGGCGAGGTGCAAACACTGTTTCGCTTGCATAGGTTCCGTCGGGCAAGCGGTAGTTCTCCTCGGAACCAGTCTTCACATTGTGTTTGATGATTCCCTCAAAGCCGAACCAACCCTCGGCGGGAATGGTGCTGTAGACCCATTCATGTTTTTTTCCTGCGGTCAAGCCACTAATCATTCCGAATTCCGTGATTGTGTCAGAGAGTGGGCCTTCCTTCACGGTGCCTGTTTTCATGTTCAAGCGCCAGCGGTAGGGGCGAGACTGAAGTGCAAAGAGATCGAGAAAACGAAACATTCTTTGTTCGAGTGTGGCGTCTGGTCCCACACCGGGTGATGGGTCGTACTGAAAATATCCATCGACCACTATTTCGTCGCCATCTTCATAGGCATTGATCCAATGCAAAACATACGTGGCATCGCATTCAAACCATTTGATGTCTTTTTCAGTTCCATATCGGGGAATAACGCCCAATCGAGTGGGCATGTCGCGATGGAACTGTGTGGCGTAGATTCCGCGTTCGATCAGATCTTCTTTCCAGAACAACGGACAGTCATTCAAGATCGAGTAATTCTCGGTGAATGTCATGTCGTGAGGAAGACGTGGGCCGGGAAGGGGAACCGGTGTGTAATGAACCAAATCGCCAGACGGTGAAATGACGCCATAGTGCATGAAGGGATACGTGGTTTGGTAGTTGAAGAACATCAACTCACCGGTTGCTTCGTCCACTTTGGTGTGTGCAGACACTCCTGCATCGGGAAACTTACCGTTCCATGTTTCACGACCATTGTCATCGAGCGAGACGGGATCCAATCGATACAAATCGCCACACTGATAAAAACTGGTGAGTGCAACTCCGTTGTGTACGACGACATCGGTGCTGGAGGCGTCTTTCATGCGTGTGCGCGCACCCCAGCCATCGGTGCGAGGTGCGACCAAAGGAGATTCAGCAAGTCCGGACCACAGCGGTCCGCCAGCTTCCAATTCTGCGAGTAAGCCCTCAGTGCGAATGAAGCGGTTGCGATATTCGGCTGAACCGTTGTTGAAATAAATCGAATGAATCATTCCGTCGCCATCGAAGGGGTGATAGCGATCGGCAGCAGGAATGAGGGGGTTTTCTGTGTTACGAAGATAGACACCGTTCAAGTCTTCGGGAATTTTCCCTTCGACCACCATGTCGGTGGCGGTCCATTCTTTCGTCTGTGGCCTCCACGCACCGGTTCGGTATGGGTGAGTGTCATTTGCAGGAAGTAGCGATTCCCATTCACGATGCAGACTCATTGTCATCACGTGCCCCCTTTGCCGTGTGAGATTGACTCTATTGCCTCGGCACGAGGCGAATTTCCATCCAACGCGAAAATACTTGTCCTGCCTCGAGAATGAGCGGCACGGTATTGAGCCCATTCGGTGGTCCTGATTGAGGTTCGATACACACGTGGCTGTCGGGTGCGTCATATCGAACCCAGTACGGGCAATCACTGGCGATTTCCCATGCGTGTCCACTCGAGTGGACACGTGGCCACGCATTGGGCTCGATAAAACAATCATCAACTGGTGGGGGAGCAGGGTCAATCCGTTCGGTGGTTGTGATGCCGTCGGCATCACGGCGCAACATTGATGTGAAATCCCATTTAACTTCGTCTGGTGTTGCAAACCACGGGTGCCATCCCAACTGAATAGGCATGCGTTCTTCGCCGGTGACGGAAAGTGCACATCGAAGATGAGTGGGGGAAACAGAAATGTGATGACGCACGATGCCAGAAAATGGCCACGTGGTGCCCAGCGATGTGGAAAGTGCGATGTCGGTGTCGCTCACAGAGTCGATACGCCAGGGTGCATCAAACACTGTTCCATGGAGAGCGTGCGGGGGGTTGTTGGTGGGCAGTTGATATGTGGTGTCATCGAACTGCAGTTGACCACGACGAAGTCGACCCGCGAATGGTGCCATCGGATACAGACCCCATTCCAGCGATGATGACCCGTGAGTGACCAATACCTCTGTGTCATTAATGCGAAGAGATGTGACTCTGGATCCGATGAGAGGATCAACGACTGCGGTGAGATTTCCCGCGCGCAGTGTTGTCGACATATATGACATCTTAAAACCAGCCGGCGCGAACTAGCGTGGAGAGCCGTGCGTGGACTCGGAACCTTGATCAACACTGCGACGGTGGTCGTTGGTGGAGGCGTCGGATATTTCATTGGTCATCGCATTTCCGAAAATGTGCGCCTCATTGTGATGCAAGTTGTTGGCTTGGCCACGATGATCATGGGTATTCAAAGCGCGATGGATACCCACAACATCGTGTTCCCACTCATCGGGACCGTGTTCGGAGCCTTGATCGGTGAATTGTTGAGAATTGAAGATCGTCTTGAATCAGTTGGGGTGTGGCTGAAGAGCAAGTTTGCGAAGAAAGACTCTGATGAAAGCACGTTTGTGCAGGGCTTTGTGACAGCGACTCTGTTGTTTTGTATTGGCCCTTTGACCATCTTGGGAGCAATTGAAGATGCGAGTGGCAAAACACCGCAGCTCTACATCATCAAGGGAACTCTGGACGGCTTCATCTCAATTATTTTTGTCGCTGCATATGGAATTGGCGCAATGTTTAGTGCGGTCAGTGTGTTCGTGGTGCAGGGCCTCTTAACTATTGGCGGCACAGGAATTGATGCAGTGCTCGACGACCGAATGAGAACAGAGTTGTTTTCAACCGGTGGCTTTCTGGTGTTGGCAATTGGTCTGAATTTGCTCGATATCAAGCGCATCAAACTAGGTTCTCTACTTCCAGCATTAATTGTCACGCCAATTCTTGTCGCGATTTTCGCCGTCTAAATCTCTGTGAGTTAGTCGTTTTTACGGGAGCAAAAAGTCTCGGATGAGCGCCGCGAGTTCTAGGGGGGTGTCGCCTTGCACGCTGTGGCCCGCTTCTGCAATGTGTTCAACGCGGACCGATGATGCACGTCGACGTAGTTCTTCTTCGTCTTCATCGGTCACCACACTTTGTGACCGCATTCCGCGAACAAACATCAATGGCTTTCCAAAATGCTGGATGGCATCCCACAATCCCGCGGTGGAAGGCCGTTCAATTTTTCCATCTACTTCGGGCAGTGCGGGAGCATCGTCGCGTCGGTAGCGCCATACCCACGAACCGTCTTCACGTTGTAGTGCATTATGCAAGATTCCTCGACGCAAACTTTCGACAGTACGCGTGGGGTTGAACTGAATTGTTCGTTCCAATAATTCTTCGAAAGACGGAAAAGTGGCAGGACCGTTGACAAAGTCGGTGATCTGCTTGGTCTTTTCCTGGTTCACCCCGGGCGTGATATCGACCAACACCATTTTTCGCACGAGTTGTGGCCAATCGCGCGAGAGTGCAAGCGTGGTGAGTCCACCGAGTGACATGCCAACAACACCAAGCGCATCTGGTGCATGCTCGTGAATTACCCGCGCGATGTCTGCAGCGTTTTGTTCGAGCGCTTGGGCATTCTTATCAAATGGTGCGGCTGAGTCGGAATGTCCATGTCCTGGTAAATCGATGCATAACAACGGAACGTTCAGTGCAAGTGCAACGGTGTCCCATGTGTGTGCGTTTTGCGCTCCACCGTGAAGAAAAACAATGCGTGGTGATTCTGAACCCCATTTCAATGCCGACATACGTCGACCATCGGACATGTCCACAAAGACTCGTGAGACAACCGGAGGAGCGTCAAAAGGTATGCCGTATTCAGCTGCATTTTCATGAAACATGCTGAATTCGTCGTAGGGAACAAACTTGTTCATGTTCGTACCGTAGTCATTTGATGCAATTCTCAGATAGACAGAGAGTTATGGCTCGAGATCACATGTACATCCGAGGGCTACGCAAAATGGCGTTGATTGGGGTTTTGCCCCATGAGCGTGAGTCTCGTCAGCCCATCCAGATTGATATTGACCTTGAAGTCGATCTTGCTGAGGCTGGACTGACCGACAATCTGGATGACACCGCAAATTACGGGGCAATAACCGAAGCGGTGTCCCGCATTGTGGACACATCGGAAGATCTGTTGTTGGAGCGTCTTGTTACTCGTATTGCCGAGAAATGTCTGCAGTTCGACCATGTTGAACTCGCCGATGTGACACTCACCAAAGTGCGACCACCACTTCCAGAGTCACTCGATTCGACCGCGGTCCGTGTCGTGCGTAGTCGAGTCGATATGCGCATCCCTGCTCGTCATCGCGCGATTGTTGCACTGGGGTCAAATCTCGGTGACCGTGTTGCGTATTTGCGTTTTGGTTTGGAAAAACTGTCGAACGTGGTGTCGCAATCACAAGTGTTTGAAACAGACCCTGTGGGGGGTCCGGGAAATCAAGGACCGTATTTGAACATGGTCGCTGTTGTCGACACCGACCTTGACCCATTCGCATTCTTGCGTCGCTTGCTGCAGATTGAAGCAGAAGCTCATCGGGTACGTGTCGAACGTTGGGGTCCACGCACATTGGACTTGGACTTGTTGTTCTACGACGACTACGTCATTGAAAGTGAAGAGCTGACGGTTCCCCATCCTCGTTTTGCCGAAAGACGATTTGTGCTGGAACCACTCAGTGAAATTGCACCCGAGCACTGTCCATCGCGATGGCGTGATCGACTTCCTGCCTACGGGGTGTATCCGCGTGGCGCAATTGATCATTTGGTTGCTCATACCTCTGTGTCGTGACGAGGATTGTCTTATTCATTCCCGCACTAAATGAGCAGCAGGGAATAGAACTGACGTCAATTGCCGCACAACAGGCCGTTGATAAGGGACTTATCGCGCAGGCATATGTGCTCGATGGAGGCTCTGTCGATCGCACGAAAGACATTGCGGAATCACACGGTCTTTCAGTCGTTGATGTCGCCACATGTTTGTCAGACCTCGGACCTGTGTTGGGCAAAGGTGATTCATTATTTCGTGGAGTTCACACAATCGATGCCGACTGGTTCGTGTTTCTTGATGCGGATTTAGGGAACATCAGTTGCGACCACATTGCCGCGTTGGTGAACCCCATTGGACGCAACGGAGTTCGATTCGTGAAGGGGGGTTTTGTTCGTATTGATGAAAACGGAAAACCGCGCGATGTTCCTGGCGGACGCGTAACCGAAGAATATGGACGACCTCTCTTGCGTAAGATTGCACCAGAACTTGCCGACTTTTCTCAACCACTCAGTGGTCAAGTCACAATTGATGCGCAATTGGCTCGCTCACTCACATTTGTGACCGGATACGGAATTGAAATTGCCATGTTGATCGACGTGTGGCGAAGTGTCGGGATGGACGCAATAGTGGAAGCGGACATGGGGAGTGTGAATAATCGCTGGAAACCAGATGCTGATCTCTCGCACGTCATTGCCGATGTTGTAAGCGCTGTGCGATTACGCGGTATCGACGACACGTGGCCAGACATTGAGATGTCTGTTGTTGAGCGCCGTCGTTAGGTCGCTCTCCACAGTGCGCGATCGAGAAGAACTTCTGTTCCCAATTCTTGGTGACCCTGCAAGACATCCCACACATCAATGAAATTACGCACTTCTTGAATGTCATGAACACGGTAGATACCCGATCGCGTCAATGTGAGTGTGTGAGCGATAGCGGCCAAGGTCCCCGATAGTCGCTCTCGCGGTGGCCGACCTGTTATTGCACCAATGAAATCTTTTCGAGAGACAGGGAAGAGCACGGGTTGGCCATAGCGAAGCAAATCGTTAATGCTGCGTAACACCTCCACAGTCTGTGCAGGTGTCTTGGCAAAATCGGGACCTGGATCAATGACAACTTGCGATGTGTCAACACCGGCAGCATGGAGCCATTCGAGTCGTTCATCCATAAATGAGACAACATCGGCAACGACATCCTCATACAAATTGGCATCAGTCAGTCGCACTTTGGGGCGACCTCGATTGTGCATCAGCACGTATCCCGCTTTGTGTTCTGCAACCACATCGGCGAGGTCTCGGTGAAGCAGTCCGCTGATGTCATTAATAATGTGAGCACCTGCTTCGAGTGCTGCCGAGGCAACACGTGGACGGTAGGTGTCGATTGAAATAATTGCTTCGGTGTTGTGCACGACCCATTCAATGACAGGAGTGATGCGCTCTATCTCTTCTTCTTCAGATATCTCAGGAACGCCCGTAATGGCCGATTGACCACCGATGTCGAGAATGTCGGCACCTTGTTCGAGTACTTCACGCGTGCGTGACATTCGTGCTTCAACAGTGCTGTATTGGCCAGCATCGCTGAACGAATCGGGAGTGGCATTGATAACCGCCATAATCAACGGACGATCAACGGAGATGAGTCGTCCGCGGGCGACAATTTGCGTCATATCTTCGAGGCTATCGGTGGCTAGAGATCAGAAGTGATGGGGCCACGAATGGGAAACGTGTATGAACCTGCCAGTTTCATTCCTTCGCCATTGGGCACTTGCTCGTCATTTGAGGTCACCAATTCATTCCACAGATATGGAACCCCGGATGCATTTCCTGGTAACACACTGATGCGTGTGAACCATTGGGGATTTGGATTGGAATTGCTTGATCGATAGCGCAACGATGACAATTCAAGAGAAGATCCACTGGAAGCAATGCGCAATTGGTGACCCTCGTATGTGGCAACAACTGACGGCGCACCAGTTGCCGACATGGAAATCACTTGTACGGAATCTTTGAATGCAAATGCATCTTGTTGTTCATCTGCGAGATATTGGTGAATGATGATGACGTCTTTGGATGCGATACGTGCGATGTACAGATCTACCGACACGGGAAGTGCGGTGAATGCTTTTTCAGTGGAACCATCGAGCACGCTGAGTGCGCGGGTTCCTGCAAGATCGTCACGCATGACAAACACAGTGAAGTCGAGCGGAACCCACGTTGTGCCGTCGTCATCGAATTCAGAGACATCCCAGAATCCTTCGGTTGCTGCGACCATAAAGTCGCCGTAGGAGGTATTTGCGACGGCACATAAATCTGGTGTGATGGATTCAGACAGGGATCGACACGACAGTGACGGCATGTCGAAGTCAATTTGTTCAGTGCCAAATCCATGGTTGAACCACGACAAGCCAACTTCGGCGGGTCGTTTGCCATTGGTGTCAGCCGGAGCAGTCACACCTATGGATTCTTCGATGTCAACGGGCGGGTCGTCTCTGTTGTATTGAGAAACAGCTGCGCCAGCAGATACACATCCGACAACGAGAACCAGTGCTGCCAGCGCACGGTTCGTTCGACGTGCTGCGCTTCGTGTTTTAGCCATGACGACTTTGGGCTTTTGCCCCAAGCCAGTAGCCAACGCCGCTTAGTCCACCACCAGCAATCATGATTGGAAGGGCTGCATCTCCGATGAACACCGAAACAGCTCCTGCAACGAGAAATCCCAATACAACAATGCCGATATGAATGACGGTCTTTGGATTAGCCATGTAAACACAGTAGCCCGAGACCTCGGGCGCTCACATGAAGATTGCTGAAAAGTATTTATCCGCGTATCAGTTGTCCAGGCAATGCGCCAGTGAATTCATCGTGGGCGAGTGTTTGGACACCGTTCACGAACGTTGCAACATATCCCTTGGCATGTTGCACTAATCGGCGGCCGTTTGCCGGAAAGTCGTACACCATCTTGGGCATTTCGAAACTGAGCGATTCAAAATCGATCAGGTTGATGTCGGCTCGAAGGCCCGGTGCAATAAGACCTCTATCTAATAGGCCGTACAACTCAGCGGTTTTACGCGTTTGGCGTGCAACCATTTTCTCAAGCGAGAGTCGCGGACCACGCGTGCGGTCTCGCACCCAGTGAGTTAACAAAAACGTGGGCATTCCACCATCGCAGATTGCACCGCAATGTGCGCCGGCATCAGAGAGGCCATTGCGTGTGTGTTCGTGATTTAAGAGATCGTGAGTCATCGATAGATCGCCGTATGCATAGTTGAAAAACGGCATGTAGATCATTCCTGTCCCGTTGTTGGCAAGCAGTTGGTCATACACAAGGTCCATCGGATTGACGCGACGGGATGTTGCCAGGGCATCGATTGAATCGGTTTTTGGATCCGGTTCGTAGTCGATATTGGCATCAACAACGGGGAACATCTTCCACAATCGGGACAGGACGACCTTTTCAAAGAAGCCATTGTCGCGGGGAATCTCTTCCACAAATGCACGCCGCAATGATTCATCGCGCAAAGCAACAACGCGCTCGTTGTGTGAGAGGTGAGCTATGTTTTGCCACGCAGGGTGAAATGCCAGCGGATGGAACGATCCTTCGAGACACATCAAAACACCGATTGATCGCCCAGCAACTTGAGTGACGATATTGAGACCATCGGCGACTGCTTGGTCAAGTTGTTGCAGAACCTGCTTCCACACATCTGGTGCTTCGTCGGCTTGGTTCAAGTTCACACTGACTGTCACCCCGGGATTGCGTCGAGACAACTCGCGCATCCATGGCCATTCATCGGTGGGGAGAATTTTGTGTTCAGGCGCAAATTGGAATACTCCGCGGTTGTGCTTACCCATCGCTGATGCAATGCCGAACAATTCGTCTTCGTCAGCTGTTGTTCCAGGAACTAATTCGCCGCTCTTGCTGCGGTGAATCGGTGTGCGGCTGGTGGAGAAACCGAGTGCACCGTGGGCCATTGCCTCGTCTACGTGCTTGGCCATCAGTGCAATATCTTCAGCTGTTGCATTCTCGTTTGCTGCACCTCGGTCGCCCATGACATATGCACGAAGTGGTCCGTGTGCGATTTGTGTACCAATATCGATGACTCGTTTTTGTGACGACAAAATGTCCAAGTACTCCGGAAATGAACGCCACCCCCACGTCATTCCCTCTGTCATCGCAGAACCAGGAATGTCTTCGACACCTTCCATCAATTCGATGAGCCATTCGTGACGATCATCATGGGCAGGTGCGAACCCCACACCACAATTTCCCATCACCACAGTTGTTGCTCCGTGCCAACTGCTGGGCGTCAACCACGGGTCCCATGTTGCTTGAGCGTCGTAGTGAGTGTGGATGTCGACCCACCCTGGAGTCATTAACAAACCGTCGGCATCAATGACGCGATGAGCATGTGCAGTGGAAGCTTTTCCGGCTTCGTCGATATCGGTAATGAGACCCTCAGAGAACGTCACATCTGCGATGCGCTCGGCACTGCCCGAGCCATCAATCAGTCGGGCGTTGCGAATAACAGTTTTCTTGGAGCCTTGAGTATCCATACGAAGCACAGCGTAGTTGGTTGTTGCGGCGCAAAAATTCTCCGAAGATGTTTCTGCGTCGCACACGTTGCCGGGTTATCCGCGCAGTAAGTCTCCGAGGAATTGATGCAGAACAGTGTTCGACGTGATGGCGGTGTCGCTTTGCCAGTTTTCCTGACCGTCACGGTTGGTCAGTGTTCCACCAGCGGCTTTCACGATGGGCATGAGCGCGGCAATGTCGTAGGGCTCCAGGCCAATTACATCCACAGCAATGTCGATTGCGCCTTGTGCAACCAACATGTGCTGCCAGAAGTCTCCATACCCACGAACTCGTTTGACAGATTTTTTCAGTGTCTTTATGGCGTCGGAGTATCCGCGTTCGCGCCACGGTGCGTTTTCTGTAATCGATAACGATGCATCTGCAAGGGAGTTGATGGAACTGACGGTGATGCGATGTCCATTGAACATGGCGTCTCCGCCGACGGTGCCCCACCATCGCGAGTGCATTGCTGGTGCCGACACAAATCCGAGCACAGGGCCACGCTCTTTATGTACCAATCCAATCAACGTGGCCCAAATGGGAACACCTCGGACAAAGTTTGATGTTCCATCAATCGGATCGATGACCCATGTCCATTCAGCATCAACGTCGCCACCGCGGCCATGTTCTTCTCCGTACCAACTATGTGTGGGGCGCAGCGTGCGAACAAGATCCATCAAGGCGGTTTCGGTTGCACGGTCTACCTCTGTCACCTCGGTGTTGTTCGATTTGATATCGACACTGAAGTTGCGCGATTCAAAATGAGGAAATGTAATCGCATCTGCGATATCGGCCAGTGTGACAGCAAATTCAAGTTCGTGCTCGAGGTTGAACGCCATGTCGACAACGCTAGGCGAGAAGGCCACGGACTGTGGCACACATTCCTGCAGCATCCAATCCAAGTTGCGCCAAGATGGCATCGGGTTTGTTGTGGGGAATGAATTTGGTGGGCACACCGAGAACTTCGACTTGTGTGGTGGGAGACAATGCGTGAATGCGATCGGCGATCATTGAGCCGATTCCACCGTCTCGCAGTCCATCTTCGGCTGTCACCACAACAGAATGACGTGCAGCGTCGGCGATCATCGCTTCATCGACGGGAACACAACTGCGAACATCCCACAACGTTGCAGCCACGCCAGCTGCCCGTAGTTCTTCAACAGCGATTTCGGCTGCTGCCACCATTTTCCCAATAGCCAAAATTGCAACCGATCCATCGCCACGTGTGAGCTGAAGTGCACTTTGTCCTCGCCCTACTTTGTCGCTTGTGGTGGTGCGTGCCTTCCCTTTTGGATAACGAATCACCACGGGACCTTCGTCTGCAAGGGTGATTGCGTCGTGGAGCATTTGCTGAAGATCGTCAGTAGAAGAAGGTGCAAGAACTCGCATGCCTGGAACCTTGGACAACAGTTCCATGTCGTACACGCCGTGGTGACTGGGCCCATCGTCGCCCGTGATTCCTGCACGATCGAGACAGAAAATGACGGGGAGTCGGTGAAGCGCGACGTCGTAGACCACTTGGTCCCATGCACGCGACAAGAACGTGGAATACAACGCAACAACAGGACGGAGACCACCCATTGCCATTCCAGCTGCCGCGGTGACTGCATGTTGTTCGGCAATACCAACATCGAAGAATCGATCGGGGAAGCGTTCTTGGAATTCAAGAAGACCAGTTGGCCCTGGCATGGCTGCAGTAATTGCAACGATGCGCTTGTCATTTTTTGCTTCGGCAATCAGCGCATCACTGAATGCTCCGGTGTATCCAGTAACCGCCGACTTTTGTGGTCCATCAATCGGATCAAATGTTGGAGTGTCATGCAGATGTTTTTCATCGTCGTCTTCAGCAAATGAATATCCACGACCTTTTTGTGTCAACACGTGCAGCACCACAGGGCCTTCGTCTTCTCGCGCTAACGCTGCTTGGAATGCATGTTCCAATTCGCCGATGTCGTGGCCATCAACAGGACCGATGTAGCGCACGCCGAGTGCTTCAAAAAATGACGGTGGTTGCAAGAACTCGCGCACCGCGGCTTTGAATGCTTCGACACCTTGTTCAGCTTGTTTGCCCACCACGGGGAGATCGCGCATGAAGGCTTCAAATTTTCTCTGGCGACGCACGTAGACCGGGTTCATACGAATACCGGTGAGAGCACGCGAGAGTTTGCCGGTGACGCGTTCAGGTAAACGTGGAATCTCGCCAGTGACATCTGATTGTGCGGTGTTTCCACCGTGTGCGAGATTGGAAATTGTGGGTGCGTAACTACGACCGTTGTCGTTCAACACGATGATGACACGACTCTTTGAATGACCGAGATTGTTCAACGCCTCGTATGCCATGCCGCCGGTCATCGAACCGTCACCGATGACGGCAACAATGTGTCGATGCTGATTGGCGCCAGCATCGCGTGCGACAGCGAGACCGTGTGCGTATGACAACACAGTGGAGGCATGACTGTTTTCGATGAAGTCGTGTCGACTTTCTTCTCGACTGGGATATCCCGAGATGCCGCCGAATTGACGAAGTTTTGAAAACCCAGACTTGCGACCCGTCAGAATTTTATGGACATAGGCCTGATGACCGGTGTCCCACAACACTGCATCTGTGGGAGATTCAAAAACTCGATGGAGTGCAATCGACAATTCGACTGCACCGAGGTTCGAACCAAGGTGCCCGCCCGATTCGGCAACTGCTTCAACAATGAATTCACGAATCTCAGTGGCCAGATCGTCTAATTGAGCCAATGACAAAGGACGCAGATCAGCCGGTTCGGTGATGCTGTCCAAGATTGCCATGGAGGACAAGGCTACTGCCGGTAGCCAAGGGGCTCTCGTCTCGGCCCCTGGTTACCAATGTGCCATTAGATACGGTCGGATGGGATGAATGGTGACGAACAAGGGGATGACACAGATGTTTGATCTTGCAGGGAAAGTCGCGCTGGTGACAGGCGGCAATGGTGGCATTGGATTGGGAATGGCTCGTGGGCTCGCACGGTGTGGTGCCGATATTGCCATTTGGGGCACTAACGCAGTCAAGAACACGGCCGCCCGCGCTGAATTGGAATCACTTGGAGTCCGCGTTGTGGACTACATCTGCGATGTGGGCGATCAACAACAAGTCGAGGAGGTCTTTGCTGCAACACTGAAAGATTTTGGTTCGGTGGATTCGTGTTTTGTGAACGCAGGTGTTGGCGGTAAAGCCGAAAGCTTTGTGTCGATGACCGACGAAGAATGGCATCGCGTGTTGCGAGTGAATCTGGATGGCGCGTTCTATACCGCACAAGTTGCAGTGCGTGCGATGGTCGCATCCGGCAACGGCGGCTCACTTGTTTTCACGACATCTGGTTCGGCGTATTTCGGACAACAACGAGGCCAGCATTACGGTGCATCGAAAGCGGGACTCATTTCGATGATGCGTGCAATTGCCGTGGAACATGCTCGGCACAACATTCGCAGCAACGCGGTGTTGCCTGGATGGATTGAAAGCGAGATGACTGCGCCGGCATTGGGATGGGACAAATTCGTCGCCAATGTATTGCCACGAGTGCCAATGAGGCGATGGGGAGATCCGAACGACTTCAGCGGTATCGCTGCATATTTCGCAAGCGATCTTTCGCGGTATCACACCGGGGACGTGGTCACAATCGACGGCGGATATCACTCGTTCTAACTGAACCATTCGTGATGTCATGAGGCGACACCGTGCCTCGTGACTAAAACCATTAGGCGATGTGGCCAGCGGAGGGGTGCCCGTTCTTCAGGCGTTCGAATTTTGAATCGAGTCGTGCTTGATTCCAGTCGTGCATCTTTTTGCCGATTAGAAATCCCACACCCAAAACAACCAGGCCACCCACGCCATCAATCCAGAAATGATTTCCCGTGACGACAATGGTGAACAAGGTAAACGCCGGATACAAGACCACTGCAATTTTCACCCAACGCTTTCGGGCCAATGGCAAAATTCCAAATGCCACCCATGATGCCCATCCAATGTGAAGTGATGGCATTGCGGCATATTGATTCGATGCTTTCGCGACCGCACCTGAACTGAAATCCCACGGACCGCCGAATTCTTCCAAAGTGTCGACAAACCCAAAACTGGTTGCACCGTTGTAGTTGCGCAGTTCGTGTTGAATACACGCGCCTCCATAACCATTCGGCGGACAGGGCTCATCGAGCAGTCGAGGCGGCATCAACGGAAACAGAGCAAATCCAATAATCGCAAGCCCGGTCATGGCGGCCAACGCATTGCGATACAGAGGAAAGACATCTTTGCGACGACGAAACAAAATAAAGAACACAGCAATCGTGACGGCAAAATGTGCTGTGCCGTAAAAAGTGTTGAGTGCTTGCAAGAACCACTCGTACTGAAGGAACCATTGCTGTATCGATTCCTCGTGATACAGCCCGATTGCACGTTCAAGTCGAATGACTTTGACCGCATTGTTAAATGCGTGCATCGGAATGTCGTTGTCTCCGACGGTGAAAGACCCGAAGCGATTTCGAGTCGCAGAGTAGATGGCATAGAAGATGCCCATGATGAGGATTTCTTTCCACACCCGGGTCTTGTGCTCACGAACCTCGGCCGTGGCCACAGGCGGGGTGGTGGTATCCATGCACTTTCAATCCTACGACTGTCGGCTGTGGCCCAGCGAGACCCGATGATGTCATCGAGACGACATCGGTAGGATTGTTCGCGTGAGCATCATTGATCTTTCTCAGGAATTTGACACCTCGGTTTTGGCGCGGGTTCTCGACAAAGGGCGCTCGACTGGCGCTGGGTTTTCCGAGATCTTTATTGAAGACAAGCGTTCAATGGGCGCAGGATTGGACGACGGAAAAGTGGAAGCGGTCTCCAGCAGTCGAGACTCTGGCGCGGGTATCCGAGTGATTCATGGTGACACGACCGGTTTTGCCTATACCTCTGACCTCACTGAAAAAGGATTGATAGCAGCAGCTGAAGCTGCCGCCGCAGCAGCTGCGTCGGGGTCTGGCGGCGTGCACAAGGTGTCGTTGAACCCGATGTCGCGCCAAAAAGTGAACAACGTTCGTATCGCACCCACGTCTGTACCCAAGTCTCGCAAAGTGGAACTGTTGCAGATTGCCAATGACGCTGCTCGTGGAGTTGACGCAAGCATCGTTCAGGTTTCCGCTGGCTATTCCGACAGCACGCGTCGCATCTTGGTGGTGAATTCCGATGGCGTGTTTGCCACCGATGAACAAGTGCGCACCATTCTTCGTGTGACAGCAGTGGCTAACGGTGACACGGGGATGCAAACCGGGTACGACTCGATGGGATACACGATTGGCTTTGAGTTGTTCGAAGAAGAAAGTGTGGAAGAGCTCGCTGAACGAGCAGCGCGTCAAGCGGTCACCAAACTTCGTGCACGTCCTGCCCCAAGTGGGTCGATGCCAGTGGTCATCAAGCGAGGATCAGGTGGCGTGTTATTCCACGAAGCGTGTGGTCACGGATTGGAAGCAGATCTTGTTG
>JBEDHS010000023.1:0-2728 GCA_041173945.1 Actinomycetota bacterium | reverse complement strand
GTGGATGGAAAGCATCAATCGGTGGTCAAAAATTACCCGAACCCCTCGTCGTCAATGGTGGATCAAATGGTTGGTGGCTTGACCCGTTTACTTCGAGCCAAGAGATCACACTGGAATTCACGCCACAAAAGACTCTGACACTGGCACTGGCGACAACGTTGCTATTTGTTTTTGTGTGCCTGTTACTTGTGCTCTGTTACCGGCGTGACTGGCGGACAACAGACAACACAGCCGAAGAATTATGGACTCAAAATGGATGGCGTGCGACAGTGGGCACCTATGTGATCATCTTGGCCATGTCTGTCGCCCTCTTTCCCATCATCACAGCACTGTCCATCACTGGCATCGTGGTAGCTGCATCAATGCCGCGACTGCGACCAATTATCACCATCTTGACGGTGTCTGTCTTGGTTCTTGCAATGACAAGTTCTTGGTGGGAAATCATTGCCACCGATCCACCTCTGACATTTGACTGGACGAGCACGACCGCGGCGTCACACACGACTATTGTCGGAGCGCTGGGTGTTCTCGCTGCGATCAGTGTGTTGCCACAAAGATCAGCGCAGCCAAACAGACAGCATGGCTAAAGGCACCACGTGCGCAACACAATGAACTTCACGAATACATATCGTCGCCATTGGCGCACCGCGGTTCTTGCATTGTTGTCATATGTGCCCATCATGTTGACACGGCCAGGGGCTGTTAGTGCTGACACAAAGACATACCTGTTTTTGAATCCCGGAGAACTACTTGCCGAAGCATCCTCACTGTGGAGTTCTGCAGTGGGAGCGGGAACTGTCACTCATCAGTACATCGGTTACTTGTGGCCTATGGGGCCATTTTTTTGGCTCACAGATTCAGTCGGCTTGCCTGACTGGTTGTCACAACGAATCTGGTGGAGCTCACTTATTTTCTTTGCAAGCTGGGGAACTCTGCGCCTCGCTCGCACTCTTGGAATATCTGCGAATTACGCACTCATTGCAGCATTGCTCTACGGGTTAAGTCCGTACTCGTTGCACTACCTCGCGCGTCTTTCGGGAATCTTGCTGCCGTGGGTGGGATTGCCATGGCTCTTGCTGTGCCTTGTGCGAGCACGTCACTCTCACGGATGGAAATGGCCCGCAATAAGTGCGTTAATTATTGGAACGATCGGCACAGTTAATGCCACCGCGCTGTTTTTTATTCTGGTGGGACTCGGATTGTGGTTGATGGCCGATGTCCTCGCCGGATTCGCGCGCTTTCGTCACGTCATTGCCACCTATACAAAGATCGCGATCGCCAGTATTGCTGTTTCTCTTTGGTGGATCGTCTCGCTTGCCATGCAGTCCGCATACGGGCTTCCCATCCTGCGTTACACCGAAACCTACGACACGGTTGCCAAAGCCTCACTTCCCCAGGAACTTTTACGTGGACTCGGGTACTGGTTTTTCTATGGCGACGAATACGGAGGGCGATGGATTGGGCCGAGCGCACCTTACATGTACAACCGCATTGTCATCATCGCGGGCTTTTTTCTTGCAGCAATCGGCTTAGTCAGTCTTGTCGCAACAAAAAATGCTCACCGAGTTCATTTCGGTCTTCTCACCCTTGTTGGACTCACATTGTCTGTTGGTGCGGCACCGCTATCACAATCATCGATCTATGGAACACTCTTTGAAAAAATTGTGAATAACGAAAGTGGTTTTGCACTTCGATCTACACCCAGAGCACTTCCGCTAGTTCTCATCGCCTTGGCTCTTGCGACCGCCTCAGCATGCGAGTCATTGTCTCATCGATTCGCTGCACAACAACACACATCGTCACGGAGATTACAGAGAACTCACATCGTACGTTGGGCTGCAATTGCACTTGTTGTGAGTGCAGTTCTTATCAATAATTTCCCCTGGTTCACACAACGTGCAATGACAGACGGCATTGCACGCGATGAGAATTTGCCTCAGTATTGGCTCGATGCGGCCACTGCGATAGACGCAACCCGAGATCCAACAACCGGATATGCGCGCACGTATGAATTCCCCGCATCCAATTTCGCCGATTATTGGTGGGGAGGCACTGTTGACCCGATACTGCCAGGCCTCATCTCCAGTGAATACGTCGCAAAAGAAATGATTCCTCAAGGCAGTGAGGCAACAACAGACCTGTTGTCCGCGTTTGAATCCCGACTCGTGGATGGTCGAGCCGACCTCGCAGTGTTGGGTTCGCTTGCGGCAATCTTGTCGGCGAATACAGTGACATGGCGCGCCGATCTGGCCTACGACCGCCATCTGACCGCCCGGCCTGAATATCTTGCACCCGCTCTTGCCCAGAACCCGCCGGGACAAACACTGTTCACTGGTCCCCTCGTCGCAACAACAGACAACGTCGCCATTGTCGATGAATCGTGGTACGGAAACACTCTCACCGACACCTATCCACTCCTTCAGGTATGGCAGGTACCAGATGCGCGTCCCCTTCTCACCGCGTCAGAACCTGGGGCGACAACAATGATTGTTGGCAGTGGCGAAGGAGTCATCAATGCGCTCTCAGCCGGTCTGTTGCAACCGACCGACACCTTTATCTATGCAGGCTCGCAGCCCTACCTGCCACCTTCGTTCGCTTCACTGATCCTACGACGCGTCATCGTCACCGACACCAACAGAAAAGCCGCCCGACAATGGTCGTCGATTGCACAACAAATAGGCAGAACCGAGCAAGGCAACGAACCCGCACGGACACCACAGCCCACTGA
>JBEDHS010000022.1:0-2982 GCA_041173945.1 Actinomycetota bacterium | reverse complement strand
GTGCGAGATAACTGGTGTTGCACTTACACCTGAGATCTCGCCAGCGCACTTCGATCAACTCGGTCTTGCTAAACGAATTCATCACAATCTCGTCGATATCCGTGATCTCGATCAATTGAAGGCGGTCTTTGACGAGTGCCAACCACAAGTTGTCTTTCATCTTGCTGCACAAGCTCTCGTTCGGAAAAGCTACAAAGACCCTAAAGAGACGTTTGACGTAAACGTAGGGGGTTCTATCAATCTTCTTGAATGTGTCCGAATGGCACCATCAGTAGAGGCGTTGGTATTCATCACCTCTGACAAGTGCTATCTCAACAAGGAGCTAACCCGCGGCTACACCGAGTCAGACGAACTGGGGGGTATTGATCCCTACAGTGCGTCAAAGGCATGTGCTGAACTTGCGTTCGCGACGTATAGCGAGTCGTACTTCAGTAAACGAAGTGACTTCGCTGCCGCATCCGCCCGAGCAGGAAATGTCGTTGGTGGCGGAGATTGGGCTGAAGATCGCATCGTTCCTGACTGCATGCGTTCGCTAAGCAATCAAACACCAATTTCGCTTCGGCGCCCGGATGCAACTCGACCGTGGCAACACGTCTTGGAGCCACTTTCTGGCTACATAACTCTGGCGCATCGGCTTCTTACAGATCCTGCAACTGCTTCTGGTTCCTGGAATTTTGGACCGAATGAATCGTCCGTGCACTCCGTAAAGGACGTCGTTGCGATGTGTATGTCGAATTGGGGGCACGAAGTTCCAATTGAACTTCATGAATCGAGTGTTCACGAAGCGGGCCTTCTTCAGCTGAATTGCGAAAAAGCAAAACAGAAGTTGCGTTGGCATCCGCGGTGGAACTTTGAGCGGACGTTCAAAGAGACAACAGAGTGGTACAAATTGGCATCAGAGGGTGCCCACATCAGCACTATTACGTTGAACCAGATCACGAGATACGAGGAGACCCGAAATGATTGATGGCGTCAAGATCACACCACTAACGCAAATCCTCGACGAACGAGGAAAAGTCATGCACATGATGAAGAGCACGGATTCACTCTTCTCTGAATTTGGTGAAATCTACTTCTCTCGGGTATTTCCAGGGGCAGTAAAGGCCTGGCACATTCATGACAAGATGACGATCAATTACGCAGTTCCTCACGGAAAGATAAAACTTGTCCTCTTTGACGAACGTGACGGCAGTCCGACCCGTGGAGAAATCAATGAGATCTTCCTTGGGGAAGACAATTACCAACTCGTCACCATCCCACCATTTGTCTGGAACGGTTTCAAAGGAATAGGTCTGGATGTTGCTCTTGTCGCAAACTGTGCATCGATCCCGCATGACCCGGACGAGATCCATCGACTTGATCCGGACGACTGCCATATTCCTTATGACTGGGCACTGAAAAACAGATGACCGGCTCGGTTCTCCTCACTGGAGGATTCGGGAATATTGGTGGAAGATTCGCCGCCTTTCTCACCGAAGAACACGGCGTAGACATCAAGCTGGCAACTCGACGTAATCGACCCGCACCACCATGGGCGCCGAGTGCGAACGTCTCTGTCTGTGATCTCAACAACCTGAGTTCGCTCAAACAAGCATGCGAAGGTGTCGGAACTGTTTTTCACTTTGCAGCACTCAATGACCGCGAATGTGCACGCGATCCCGGCCGTGCTCACGTTGTAAACGTTGACGGAACTGCAAATCTCCTCGACGCTGCTCTTTCAACTGGCGTCAGTCACATCGTGTACATGTCAACGATTCATGTTTACGGTGCACCCCTTGTTGGTCACCTAACCGAAGACTCTGCCACTCGCCCAACGCACCCCTACGGAGTCACACATCTCGCTGCAGAACGAATTCTTCATGGGTCTTCAACCAAGATAAGGAGCACGATCATTCGAAGTGGTAATGGCTTTGGATACCCAATGTCGTTTGATGTCGATATTTGGCACATCATCGTTAACGACTTGTGTATGCAGGCTGTACGTGATCAAAGGCTGGTCCTAAAGTCTCCGGCAAATTCACAGCGCAATTTTGTGACACTTCGAGATATCTGCCGAGCGCTGCACTTTGTGGGACTGGCGAAGCCTGCCTCGGAAAGTTCAACTACGTACAATTTGGGCTCAAGAATGTCACAGAGTCTCCGTCAGATTGCGAATCTCGTTGCTGACCGATGTGACCACGTCTTTGGCTATTGCCCTGAAATCTTTGAGTCAGTGCTTGAAACCAGTGCAGATACCTCGCTGCAGTTTGATTGCTCAAGACTTTCGCAGGCAGGTTTTTCAACCGAAGAGCTCTTTGACGACGAGATTGACGGGATACTCAAACTTGTGGCGGCAAATGTTGGCTGACGCAACATCCCGCACGGAACTGGTCTCAGTCGTTATTCCGACTTTCAATCAGGCCGACTACTTACGTGAAGCCCTTAATTCGCTCCTTCAACAAACCTACAAGTCTTGGGAAGCAATCATCGTCAATAATTTCTCAACTGATCGAACAGTTGAAGTGATTGAATCCATTAATGACCACAGGATCACGTGGATGAACTTTGGGAATGATGGTGTTATTGCAAGGTCACGCAACCATGCTCTTTCAAAGTGCAATGGGCAGTTTGTTGCATTTCTTGACTCAGATGATCTCTGGGAGCCTTCAAAACTTGCGAGAGCGGTAATGGAACTTCGCGCTGGCAGCGACTTGGTCTGCCACGCTGAACGTTGGTTTGGCGGGGGTTCGCGCGATCGAATCGTGCGCTATGGACCGTCTTCCCGTGCAACGTATGAGTCACTCCTCCTCAATGGGAACTGCATTTCAACATCCGCTGTGGTCATGCGTCGCGAAGTTCTCGATCAATTGGGTGGCTTTCGCGACGATCCAAATTTCGTCACGACGGAGGACTACGACCTGTGGCTTCGAGTTGCCCAAGCAGGGTTCACTATTTCATTTATCGAAGATGTGCTTGGTTCATTTCGTCGTCACAAAACAAGTG
>JBEDHS010000021.1:0-4607 GCA_041173945.1 Actinomycetota bacterium | reverse complement strand
GAAATTGCATCTCCTGTCATGGCCATCTCTAATGCCCTCTTTGGCGGCAACGAACGAGCCACCGCCACCAACGGTGTATGGCAGAACAAACCGCCTTTGCCGCCGGGAATTGCAAACGATGCTGATTCGCCAGCAACCGCCAAATCGCACGTGGCGACAAGTTGGCAACCTGCAGCGGTTGCTAACGCATGAACTTTTGCAATCACTGGTTGGTCGATGGTGTGCACTAACTGCATCAGATGTGAACACACAATAAAAAGCTCGTGCGCATCGTCGCGGTGTGCATCTTTCATTTCGCCGAAGTTGTGGCCTGCAGAAAACACTGGACCCACCGCATCGAGAATGATTCCACGCGCAGATGTCTTGCCCACTGTTGTGAATGCTTCAGTCAACGCCAACAAAACGTTCATGCTAAGCGCATTACGTTTTGCAGGATTGTTCAGAGTAATTCTTGCGAAATCTCCAGCATGGGAGACAACAACTTCATCGCTCATGTACTGCAGGGCCGTTTACGGAGCGCACTCTTCGAGGAAGAATTCCTGCAAACGGTCGAGTGCCGACCCAAATGTATTTTCTTCCAATTTTGCTTCAATCTCGGCGATTGTCTCAGCGTTTGCAGCGTTTGTAATTCCACCGTTGTCTGCAATTGATGCTAGAAGTTCACCGACTTGTCCGTATGTGTCGGCAAAAAGTGCAAAGTCAGTTTCAATCTCCGACGGCACAACAGACTTTGCTTTCTCGATGTTCTCTTTCAATTTGTCGAGATCAAAATTCTCTGGCATACCAAGGGCCATCATCACGTCTTGATTAACAGCATTGAACGCCGTCACAGCGGTCAGGCAGTCATTGCCTTCAACGATTTGTGAACTCTCATCGACATCAGCCCCCTCGTCAGCACTCGACGATGAATCACTTGATGATGAGCCACCACACGCCGCTAACGCGACAGTGAAAAGGCATACCGCCAAAGAACGAATGATTATGGATTTCATAACTTCCCCCGGTTGTTATTCCTTGGTCACACAGTAGACAAAAACTAATATGGCAATATGACTGCACCGGGGGCGGAAATGGTGCGCCCTCTGGGGCTCGAACCCAGGACCTGCGGATTAAAAGTCCGTTGCTCTACCAACTGAGCTAAAGGCGCGGAGGCGGAACGGAATTCGGAGCGAAACTCGCCCAGAACGCCGAATACATCCGTTGGCCAGTGTAATCGGGGGAACCTCAATCGCTACAAGGGCGTGACAAAGCCCAATAGACCCATCTGAATCACATGTGGAACAACTGAACTTAGCCATGAGGGCTGGCCAGTCGTCTGTCAAGTTTATGTAACAAAGACTTTTCCCATGCCAAGCCAGTTGTCGTACAAGTGACTCAGCAATTGTCGGGCGCCATTTCAATTCCCAAGATGTGAAAGGACACGTCCTGGCAACCGTTCCGTTGTGTGCGTTCCTTCGACGATGCGCGCACCATTAACCCACACCCCGACAATTCCGTCTGGCGCGATAGTGGGGTTTTCGTATGTACCAGTGTCAATGATTTTGTCGAAGTCAAACAGCACCAAGTCAGCGAATGCATTCGGGGCAATCACCCCCCTGTGCTTTAACCCAAAACGCTCTGCGGACATACCGGTCATCTTGTGGATTGCAATCTCGAGCGGCACGATTCCGCGATTGCGCGTGTATTCACCGAGAACTCGAGGGAAGGTGTGGTGTAAACGCGGGTGCGGCTTTGAGCCACCGGGTATTCCATCACTTCCAATCATGACAAAGTCCTCTTTAAGTATCAGAGCGATGTTTTCTTCGGTCTGATTCGCAACAACAACCATGCATCCGCGACCCTCACGTTCAACGATTAATTCCGCTGTTTCCGCTGCATTAAGTCCGAGATCAACCGCAATGACATCGAGGGAGCGGCCTTCCCAAGCCGGATTTCGAGGAGCCGAAGCAACCATGACGGCAGAGGGTGAAATCAGTCCGAAGTTGGTGGAACTTCGAAACGAATCTGCAGAGACCAACTGATCGAGAGCTGTACTCCCTCGCGAATATGGATATTGGTCTGCCATGACGTCCACACCCGAGTCTCTTGCTTTGCGAATTTCATTCACCGCAAGCGCAGCCAACGGTGCATTCTGAGTTCCAATGGCTTTCAGATGCGACACCTGTACTTTGACCCCGGTTTCCCGACCTACCCTGATTGTCTCCTGCACACTTTCAACAAGACAGTCGTGTTCGTTACGCATATGAGAGGTGTAAATGCCGCGTCTTTCCGACACTAAGCGTGCAAGCTCCACAATCTCTTCTGCTGGGCTATACCGACCAGGTTCATAGACCAGGCCAGTGGACATTCCAACCGCACCCGCATCGAATGCTTTGCGAATCTCGTCACGCATGACCAACATCTCCGACGTAGTCGCAGAGCGATTCATAGATCTTCCAATTACTGACTCTCGAACTGTTCCATGACCAATCAGTGCTGCGACATTCACTGCAGCGGGCGATTCCCGTCGATTGTTCATCCACTTGGAGAAATCCGGGGCACTGGTGCCGCAGTTGCCCGTAACAACTGTGGTCACTCCTTGAAGTGTTTTGAACGCCATTTTGGGCGATGCTTCTAAAGCAAAATCGTCGTGAGTGTGAACGTCAATAAATCCTGGAGCGAGAACAAGACCAGATGCATCAATTTCCACCTTTGCTCTGCCAGTGACCGTTCCTAACTCTTGAACGCGATCACCCTCGACTGCTACATCGGCAACGAACCGACTCGTCCCGGTTCCGTCCACCACAATCGCATCGCGGAATACCACATCAAATGACACGTAGTCAGTCTTCCATACGTCGAGGGCTAATGATTTCTCTCAATTGAGAAGACGCCGTAACGAAATTTTTCGCCCTCAATGTCAACAATAAGTCTCTTCCAATTGACTTCAACACGCATTTCTATTCGCCCTTGACGACAACGCCACCCTTAACAACGTGGGTAAATGATGACTCGTGATTAGCGAAGGAGATGAGATCGTCGAGCGGGTTCACATTGCTCACAACAACGTCGCCAAATGCTCCAGGCGCAAGGGTTCCGATTAATCCCTCCATTCGGCACAACTTGGGATTTACTTCCCACATTGAACGAAGAAGATCAATCGCTGGCTGCACCTCTGCACGAATAATGAGTTCTTCATTTTGCATCGTCTGCGTCTCGCCAATTAAATCTGTTCCGAATCCCATGGTGACGCCTGCGTTTACCATGATTTCCAATGAACGCAGTCCGGTTTCATAGACAACTTTGTTCTTGTTGATATTGGTAGCTGGTAACCCCAGTGACGGCCCAAAGTCATTCATCGCCTTATATGTAATAAGCGTTGGAACCACCACGCCATTGCGAGCAGCCACAAGCTCTGCCGCAGAAGAATCAATTAAGTTTGCATGTTCAATGGAGTGCACGCCGTTTTCAATGGCCATTGTTATTGCAGCAGGCGTGTACGCATGTGCGGCAACATAAGTTCCCCTATGTGTCGCTTCCACCACTGCTGCCTGAAATTCTTCGTCGGTGTATTGCACATTCTCGAGCGGATCCATTGGCGTTGCCACTCCGCCCGATGCGTGCATCTTCAGAAAATCACTGCCATCGCGGAAGAGGTGGCGTGCCGCCTTCACACCCAAATCCACCACACGCGAGATCACTACGTCTTGTGTAAATGCAGCACTCTGGCTCTCGGTTTCATACAAAAAGGCGCCACATGTGGTCCCTGAAGTGACACCTGCAGCAGCACATCTGCTGAACTATTGGGGTGCTTGATATGTCCCTGATTGCTGTATCAGAAGTATTGGCCACCACTCCTGGAGTCATGGTCTGTGCCAAATCAGCTGACCTCACGTATGTGTTGGTGAATCAAGCATTTGCTGACAGAACATTCATGGATAGCCCCGGAGACGTCATAGGTAAACGTGCCCATGATGTCTTTCCTGCAGAATTAGTAGACACCTATGAAGCCCAGGATCGTCTGGTGCTGACAACAGGCCGCATGTTAACCAATGAGCTTGAGGCCGTCACCGGGAAAAATGGCGAGATTGGTTGGCACCTCACCTCAAAGTCTCGATGGACGAACCCAAGTGGCGAGATTGGAGGATTGGTGAGCATCACCGTTGACCTACGCACTCCATTTTCGGCTGCTGCACCGCATGCTTCACTTTTACTGGCAGTGAATGAGGCACGACTTCGGTTTCGTGAGAACATCACAGTGGCCGACATGGCTTCGAAAGCTGAGCTCTCTATCCCGCAACTCGAGCGACTCGCCAACCGAGTTTTGGGATTATCACCTAAACAACTTGTGATGCGTTTCCGCCTAGAAGAAGCCCTGAAACTTCTTGACACTTCATCGATGTCATTAGGTGAGATAGCACTTGCATGTGGCTACTACGACCAAAGTTCGTTCACTCGTCATTTCAAACGTGTGGTGGGATGGTCACCATCTGGATGGCGCACGATGGTCCGTAACCGATAAAAACGAAATTCGCATCTGGCTGTGCACGAGATCACTGAGAACTTATCCGACATCTGATGACTCAGAGTATTGAGACAGTCGAGTGAATCCTTCGTCCAGACTCACC
>JBEDHS010000020.1:0-4213 GCA_041173945.1 Actinomycetota bacterium | reverse complement strand
ACGGGGTCGTATGTGGCCAGCAGAACAATCATTCCAACAACAACAGCCAAAAGACTGCGCACAATTCGCATACGCAGCTCGCGCAGATGCTCCATGATGGGCATCACTGAAGAGTCGGTGGTCTCGGTCTCGCTCATGTCTCATCCAGCGATTGACGTGTAGAACCATCCATCTGCTCGGGCGATGATTCCTCGTTCGAGGAATCACTATCGCTCCGAGAGGGTTCAGAGTCTTGAGGTGCACGGGCTTGTTCGGGTCGCATGGGTGGAGATGGTTCAGTATCAACTTTGCCAAAGCCGACGGAGAGATCTTTTTGCATCGACTTGAAGTCTTCAATGGGTTCACGGAATGTGTCCGTCAATTCCCGTTCCAGGCCACGCGCCATTCGTCTGAAATCACCATAAATCTTGCCCACGGTGCGGATAACGCCAGGCAATCGCTCTGGTCCGAGGACCACAAGTCCGGCAAGGAGCAAGAAGACGATCTCGCTTCCAGAGAGATTGAACACTCACTCAGCATAGTTGTGAGCCCTATCCTTCGGACGTGGCTCAACAGCAGATCCCTTCTCTACGCCAATTCCCCATAGCCTTCGCACATCGAGGGGCAAAAGCGCATGCGCCTGAGAACACTCTGCCTGCTTTTTCTCTCGCGTTGCGACTCGGGTCCAATGGCTTAGAGACTGACGCCTGGTTGACAAGTGATGGCGTCGTTGTCTTGGACCACGACGGAGTGGTGCGACGAAGAGGACGAAAAAGACCAATCTCTGAAGTGTTGGCGTCTGATCTCCCCGATCACATACCCACACTCGAACAACTCTTTCAGGACAGCGGCACCAACTTCGATCTCAGTGTTGACATCAAAGACGATGCAGTCACTCCCCGACTTATCGCCGTAGCTGAGAATGCTGGTTTTCCGCTTTCCCAATTGTGGGTCTGCCACTATCGCCATAGCGAGGTGGTTTCTATTCGTCGAATGAACAGTGACATACGTGTTGTCGATTCCACCCGACTTTCACGATTGAAAAATGGGCTGGAGGCGCGATCATCGGAAAATTCCCAAGCGGGAATAGATGCAATCAACCTTCACTTCACCGACTGGAGCGGCGGGCTCGTCACATTGGCGCATCGTTTCAACCTGCTTGCATTCGGTTGGGATATTCAATTCCCGCACCAACTGGACAATGGATTTCGAATGGGTCTCGATGCCGTGTACAGCGATTTCGTCGATCGAATGGTGGATGCCTATCGCGCCCACACCGGCGTCTTACCGCCGCGTCCCTAGAGCCAGCGAAGATTTCCCAATGGCCACACGATTGCAAAAGCTCGCCCAACGACGAGTTTTTCTGGAATCGTTCCAAAACTACGACTATCGAATGATTCGGCACGATTGTCACCCATCACAAAAAGTTGATCTTCTGGAACTGTGACTGTCGCCATGTCAACGACTCGACATTGTGACGCCAAATCGGCAACATTTATGTCAATTGGATCGAGATAGGGCTCGTCAATTTGAGCACCGTTGACGTACACGGCGCACTTCTTGATCTGAATAGAGTCCCCGCCAACTGCAATGACTCGTTTTATCAAGTCGTCATGTTCGACAACCCCACCAGAGGTTGTCACCCGATCAAAGACCACGACATCGCCTCGGTTGACGTCATGGAGGCGATAACTCAGTTTGTTCACCAAGACGCGATTGTCCTGAAACAAAGTTGTCTCCATTGAAGGCCCGCTGATATAGAACTGCTGGAGAACGAAAACACGCACGAAAAAAGCCGCGCCTAGCGCGATGATGATGACAAGCACCCAATCTCTTAAGACTTTTCCTAGGGATTGTTCCTCGGGGTCAGTCAGTGAAGAGGCTTCTTCATTAAGCACGGAACAAATCTAGTTCTCTGAAAGGGCAAAAGCCCTACAAGGACTCGATGAGGCGGTCAACGCGTTCATCTGTGCTGCGAAATGGGTCATTGCAGACAATTGTTCGCTGTGTTTGATCATTGAGTTTGAGATGGACCCAGTCAACCGTGTAATCACGGTTCTTCTGTTTTGCTGCCCTGATGAATTGTCCTCGTAAATGGGCTCGTGTTGTCAAAGGTGGAGTGTCAGTCGCACGCGAGATCTCATCTGGAGTGACATATGTACGTACGAGTCCACTTTTTTCCAGAGAGTTAAAAAGTCCTTTTTGGGGGTCGATGTCGTGATATTGCAAATCAATCATTTGGGCAGCCGGGCTCGAGATGTCCATGTCGTGTTTCTCTAAGTAACGCTGCAGCAGTCTGTATTTACATACCCAATCAATTCGGTCAGATAATGAGAGTGGATCTGTGGCCAACGCCTCCAAAGTCTCTTGCCACATTGACAAAGCCTGAGATTCTTCCTCGGAGAAGCCGTGCACTTCTTTGAACTGCAATGCCCTCTCTAAGAGGTAGTTCTGGATATCAAGTGCACTCATCTCTTTACCAGACGCGAGCTTTACCAATTGACGACAACTGATGTCGTTTGATATCTCTCGAATAGCGCGAATCGGATTCTCGAGTGTCAGATCTCGGAGGGAGAAATCTGGGTGTTCCATCATGCGAAGGACGCACGCAGCCGAACCCACTTTAAGAAAAGTCGCATATTGCGACATATTGGTGTCTCCGACGATGACATGGAGGCGACGGTATTTCTCTGCGTCGGCATGAGGTTCATCACGCGTATTGATAATTGGGCGAGAGCGTGTTGTGGCCGATGAAACATCTTCCCAGATGTGTTCGGCTCTCTGAGACAGTGAATACACGGGTCCACGTGCTGTGAAGAGAATCTTTCCGGCGCCTGAGAAAATCTGTCGAGAAACTAAAAACGGTATGAACACATCCTGATAGTCGTGAGAGTCGTCAACCCGACCCACCAAGAAATTCTCATGACATCCGTAGCTATTGCCTGCCGAGTCGGTGTTGTTCTTGAAAATCGAGATATTTCCTCGAATTCCTTCTGCGCGCAACCGTGATTCTGCGTTCGTCACTAAGTCATTCAAAATCGCATCGCCCGCTTTATCGAAACGAACAACATCCCAGATCGAGTCGCATTCCGGTGTTGCAAATTCTGGATGAGATCCCACGTCGAGATACAGGCGTCCACCGTTTTCAAGAAAGACGTTCGAACTTCTACCCCAAGCCACGACGCTTCGAAAGAGATAACGCGCCGTCTCATCTGGAGTCAGTCGACGTTGACCCTTCAGGGTGCAGGTGATGCCATATTCCGTCTCGACCCCGAAGATACGACGATCGGAATTCATTTAGCCTTTCAGCATTCTTTCTACATCACCATCGTTGATGCGTTTGAAACACCGACGTTCTGTTCCTCGTTCTAGTACCGCTACTTCTAAGTCGTGGCTATTCAATTGACGATCCGGGCCAGATAGTGCTTGAACCGCGAGAGAAACCGCTGCCGCTAAATCGTTAGTCAAGTCCACTTTGTCGACAAGCCGAGAGGCGATCGATTCTGAATCGCCACCAAGAATGCAAGAAGCTGTTTCATCAATCACTGTTCCGTCGTAGGTGACGTGAAAAAGTCGGTCCTGATCGGATTCGTATCCCACTTCTGCGATCAAAATTTCCACTTCTAGTGGTTTTGACTCATGAGTGAAGGCCTGTCCCATTATCTGTGCGTATTGGTTTGCAAGTCCTCTGCCTTGAACATCGCGTCGTGAGAACTGATACCCGGTGAGATCGGCAGCACGAACACCGGCCTGACGCAGCTGGTCGAACTCGTTGTATTTACCAACACCTGCGAAAGCTATGCGATCGTAAATCTCTGAGATCTTGCGCAAATTACTGGATGGATTTTCTGCCACCAAAGCAATTCCATCCTTGTATTGCAGTGCCACCAAAGCTCGACCACGCGCGATCCCCTTGCGCGCAAAATCGGCTTTCTCTTTCATCATTTGTTCTGGCGGAACATAAAAAGGCATGCTCATCGTGTTCTCACCTCTTCTGCAATCGCCGTGTAAATGTCCCTCAAGGTGTCGTCACCTACTTGACTCCAACCGGACTGATCGATTGTTGCCACAATTGGATAGACACCACGAAGTGCATCTGGGCCACCCGTGGCTGAATCTGCGTCTGCTGCTTCCCACAGTGAACGAGCAGCCAACTCGATTGCGGCCTTCATCGTCAGATCTGATTTCCAACCCACTTTCACAACTGTGCCAGCGTGCATTCCGCCGCTGCCGA
>JBEDHS010000019.1:0-5762 GCA_041173945.1 Actinomycetota bacterium | reverse complement strand
TTTTCCCGTTGATCTCCTTGGTGATGACCTCTGGTCTGCTCACCTGCAACTCGAAACCTTCACGACGCATATTTTCAATGAGCACCGCAAGCTGCAACTCACCGCGACCAGCAACACTGGTGACATCGGGAGAGTCGGTATCGGTAATTTTGATCGACACGTTTCCGAGGATCTCTTTTTGCAGTCGCTCTTTCAAATGTCGACTCGTAACGAACTTTCCTTCACGGCCGGCAAACGGCGACGTGTTCACACCAAAACTCATTCGAATTACGGGTTCGTCAACTTCCAAACGCGGAAGCGGCACAGAAACTTCAGTCGACGCGACAGTGTCACCTACTTCTACTTCTGGAATTCCAGCGAGCACGAACAAGTCTCCCGCTTCGATTGCTTCAACCTCTGTGCGACCGATGCCGTCAAAGACGCTTAACTGTGCGATTCGACGCTTCAGTGGGTTACCTGCGGTGTCCTTACCGAATAATGACACCGTGTCGCCTTTGCGCATGGTTCCACTGTGAACGCGACCAATGGCAAGTCGTCCGAGATAGTCCGATGCATCCAAGTTGGTCACAAGTGCCGTCAACGGAGCACCAGGATCGACGTCCGGTGCTGGAACGGTCTCCAAGATGGTGTCCAACAAACAAGACAAATCCGCATCCGCTGCGGGCATGCCGACGCCTTTCATGGCTCTTCCTTCTCTTGCCACCGCCGAGATGACGGGGAAAGAGAGCTGATCGTCTGACATCGCCAGATCGAGAAACAACTGTTCTACTTCTTCGAGAACTTCTTCAGGTCGAGCGTCTCCACGGTCAACTTTGTTGATCACCAAGATTGTGGGCAGTCCGCGACTCAGTGCTTTTGACAACACGTATCTCGTCTGCGGCAATGGCCCCTCGGCAGCATCAACCAGAAGGACAATCCCGTCCACGAGCGCCAATGCACGTTCAACTTCTCCACCAAAGTCGGCGTGACCAGGTGTATCCACCAAGTTGATCAACGTGTCTTTCCAGGAAATACGAGCTGCCTTTGCCAAAATCGTGATGCCTCGTTCACGTTCCTGTGCGTCTGAGTCCATGACTCGGTCGACCACTTGTTGGTGGGCAGCAAATGCCCCTGTTGAACGCAACAAAGTGTCGACAAGGGTTGTTTTGCCATGGTCAACGTGGGCGACCATGGCGACGTTACGCAAAGATGCAGGCATGTGGGGGGCTAATTTCTGTCCGAAAAGGACGGGTCAGGCGGTCTCGTCGTCCAAGTCGTCTTCGTCATCGTCGAAGGTCACGCCATAGCGCTCGGCTATCGCTGCGTACTCGTCTTCTTCATCTGAATGATTCCGGTGTGACTCTCCGAAGCCCAGATCTGCCGCAGAGGGACCTGCTTGCTTTAATTTGCGCGCTTCTTCGAACCGGCGATGTCGACCCTTTTTCACGGTCGGTCTCCGAACAGTGTGTGGCACAAGTGCCGTATGGACAATCTTGAATAGTCTACTCGCCGATGCCCCAAAATGGCGTCATTTGGGCTCTATGGCGACCTCTACAAGCTGTAATCCACCGCCGCCGTCTGGTCCGAGAAAGGTCAGTGCTTTTTTACCGGACACCAAATCGGTGATGTCACGACCCACAATTTCTGCTCTCCAACCCTGTGAGAGTCGTGCTGTGGGTGCCCCTGAAAGTAATTCCACTATGTCGCGCCGTGTCGCCAACAGACCAACATCGAGTGAGGATTGACGCGCTAGTTCTGCAATCCAGGCAGAGACCAACGTCACAGCAGAGCGCATCGACTTGTCTACGTCGTCATTGTCGTTGGTCGGAAAAGAAAGATCCGACCCTTGGGAACTGTGAATGCCGCTCGTGACGGCAGAAAGGAGGGCTTCCCCATGGATGCCCCCGAGATGGCGCTGATCCACACCGCGACACTTGGATAGTTCTTCCAATGATCGCGGAGCCTTTTGAGCAATTCCGAGTATTGCGATATCTGACAAGACGTGGCGTGGCGGGATGTTGAGCTGCATGGCCCGCTCCTCTCTCCACATCGCAACATGTCGGGCGATCCATCGACTACGGCCTTTGAGTGTGCGAACGTCTTTCACCTTCAGCCAGGCGTCTTCGCTTGCCGCGGGACCCGTTGGTCGAGTGCGAAGCTCTTCACATGCTTCGGTAGCCCACTGCATTCGTCCTCGCTCATTGAGTTGATGCGAAATCAAACGAAAAAGTTCCGGTAGGTATGCAACGTCAGAAGCTGCATATGTCAATTGATCGCGAGTGAGCGGACGTCGCAGCCAATCCGACAATCGGTCGCCCTTCGGTAGCGATATTCGCAAGAACGAATTGACAAGTGACGACAAAGCGGGTTGTGAATATCCCAAAAAACCAGCGCTCAGTTGAGTATCAAATATTCGGGCTGGTATCTCACCCACCGTCTGTGCCAATACATCCAGGTCTTGTTGAGCAGCATGTAACACGCATGTTCGATCTAATCGAAACAAATCTGATAACAGACCTAGTGAAACCTCGAAGGGATCAACAAGGTATATCTCGTCGTCAACGCAAATTTGAACAAGTGCGAGTTGCGGAAAATATGTCTTTTCTCGATGGAACTCGGTGTCGAGAAAATAAAAGTCCGACTTCTGTGCTCTCTGTACAAGAGCGTCTACACCACGATCGTTATTTACCCACGTGTAGGAAATATCAGTGGGGATTGTCACCTGTGACAACCTCGCGACCTTCTGCTATCCAGCCCGCAGTTCCGCCCCCGACGTTGACAAAAACTGCATTGGTATGTGAGGGCAACTGGGAAAGGAAATCACACGCTCTTCCACTGCGAGCACCGGATCGACAGACCATGAACACTTTTCCATTGGTAGGTATCTGTGAAGTGTTTTCCTCAAGAGCACTCAGTGGAACGTTGACAGCACCTGGGATGTGTCCACTCTGATACTCATCAATTTCCCGCACGTCAATGAGGACTATGTCTTTTTCTGGGGAGAATTCTTGGACTGAAATTTCTTGCCACGTCATCTGTTACACAGTAGTCGTGTCACCGTCATCTTCAAGGTCTGAAGGTTCGTTGATGTTGCGTACCGCCATCGCAGGCACTGGGACTTCAACGACATCAAGCAAAACAGCCGCGCGATGAACAGCGCGCTCTTCGCGTTTCCACACAGACTGAAGCGTGGGTAGACATTCGCTCTTTGACCAAGCCGCACACAACCAATTCAAACGATCGGTTCGCCCCACTGATGCCTGAGCCTCGGAAAGACCCCGCACCAAACTGGCAATGACCGCATCGGTGATGAAAGGCATGTCACAGGACAGAACCACGACTGAATCGTGTGATGCAGTCTTCAAAGCAGTGATGACTCCACCAAGCGGACCTTGACCAGGGAAAGCATCCTTTTTCCATGTTCCACTCAATTTCTTGGCTTTTGATTGAGTTCCACCAATGAGCAAAACCTCGCTTGCACCAGCTTGGTGGGCTGCATCAGCGACACGTGCAGCCATGGGTTTGCCGTCCACCTCAAATGTGGCCTTGTCTGCTCCCATGCGCGAACTGTCACCGCCAATCAGAATTGCCACGGAAAATTCGGCACCAGACATGGTGATAACGCTACGGGCAATATTGGGTCTATCGTTACTTTGTGTTTCAAAACCTTGCTGCAGTTGACCCAGAGACCCTGAAAAATATCGCTCTTGGCGTCACGGGCGGGTCAGCACTTCTTGCCGTTCTCATGATGAAAGTCATCTCTTCCATCATTGGAAAAGCAGTAATGGCAGTGGCCTTTATTGCTCTGGCATTACTGGGATATTCACAGCGCGAAGAAATCACATCATGTGTTGAACAAGTGACTTCACAAACATCGATGACTGTGCCAACAGAAATTTCTTGTCAGTTCTTTGGTCAAGATATTTCGGTATCCGTGCCACGTCCGTGAAAATGCGGCCGAATGAGTTGTTGCACAAACTCTTTCGGATGACTCAGATGTGCTCCATGCGACGCACCTTCAATCACCGTCTGTGAACAGTTGTGGAGATGCGCAACAAGCCAGTCTGTTCCTTGTTTTTGATGTTCACCGCCTGCTGAGCCACAGCCAACAATCACCGGACAAGACACCGTCTCGATAGACCACGATGGACCTTGTCGCAACGCAGATAGTTCAGAGACAAGGGCCTGTCCTTCTCGTCTACGTTCAGTGCGTGTCTTTTCTGGAAGTGAATCCCACCTCTCCTGACCGATCATTCGAATCATGAAAGCCTCTGCAGCCTTCTCTGGTCCAGCTGCGATGCCTGCTGCTCCAGCCGTATGCGACGGCCACCACGGCAACCACGACAATGGTGTCTCGAATACGGATACTCCCCGTATCTGGTCCCCCATCCGTGATGCCGTAGCGAGAGCGATCTGTCCTCCATAACTGTGTCCAATCACAACGGCGTGACGATCCCCAATGATTGCCTGCACATCATCTGTATTGCCTTCTACGTTGAACGGACCTGGATGGACCCATCTGTCGCCATAGCCGCGTCTATCAAAACGGATCACAGTCGCAAACTGAGAGGCGAATCGCGCAACCCGCGCCATACCGCTAGAGCGATCAAGAGAACCATGAACAAGCACCACAACCACGTCGGTCAGAGGTGATGACTGATTTATCTCAAAATGTGCACCTGAATGGGGTTCATACACCTGCACGACCCATATCATTTCACATCAGTGGAATTAATACTTGTACGACACGCGCTTCCTGTGCGCCGAGAAAATAGTGACGGGCCAGCTGACCCCGAACTTTCGACCGATGGTCACTCACAAGCAGAGCTTTTTGCTCGGTACATGAGTGAGGAGCACATTGACGCTCTGTATTCGAGTCCGTTGAAGAGAGCGATACAAACCGCCAATCCACTAGCGGCGTTAAAGAATCTTGAGACAGTCATCGAAGATGGTGTCGCCGAATTCGATCAACATTCAAACGAATACATCCCTGTCGAGGAACTCAAAGCGACCAATGATCCACGCTGGCAAGAAATAGTGAACGGCAACTGGAATTCCCCCGAAGATTCGGCTGAATTTACTCAGCGTGTCATTGATTCACTCGAAAAGATTGTGTCCCTACATCGTGGTGGCCGTGTCGTCGTCACATGTCATGGTGGTGTGATTAATGAGTATCTGGCCTATGTGTTGAAACTGGACTCGCAACAGTTCTTCTATCCGAACTACACCTCGATACATCGCATCGCTGCATCTTCTAATGGGCACCGCAGCATTTTGTCGATAAACGAGACCTCTCATTTGCGAGGAACTGGACTGCCCGTTGGTATTTTCCATGGCTAACAGCGACATCAACTCACTTACGACATGGCTTGACGCTTCGCCGACACCAGTTCACGTTGTGGAAACCGCATCACAGCGCCTTCTGTCCAGTGGTTTTGTAGAGCAGTTCAGTTTTGCCTCAGCCATTGTCTCGAAAGGTTTCTTCCGCATCGATGGTGCCTTGCTCGCATGGTCACTCGGCGAGAATGGTTCACCATTTCGAATAGTCGGAGCCCATACCGATTCGCCCAACCTTCGTGTGCAACCTCAACCTGATATCTCCCGTCTTGGATGGAGCCAGTTGGGTATCGAGATCTATGGCGGAGTGTTGTTGAACTCATGGCTAGATCGTGATTTGGGAATCGCTGGTCGAGTCATCACGAAGGACGGCGAAGTAAAACTGTTTAATGTCGACACCCCAATTGCACGTGTTCCACAACTTGCAATACATCTCGACCGCGAGA
>JBEDHS010000018.1:0-16847 GCA_041173945.1 Actinomycetota bacterium | reverse complement strand
TGTGGCACCTTTAACTTCAGGAACGAAGATGACAGTGCGTCCGTCTTTACGACCTTTAGCAACCAACAATTCTTGTTCTGCTGCGACACGGCGTTTTGTTCCCAGCAACGTTGAATTTGTTTCCACGCGCGACGGCAACTCTCGCGCCAATCCACCACGGTCAACAATGGACACCGACGCGGTACCCGATGTTGGTTCGCCAGAAATCGAATAACGCGTGAATCCATTGACTGACTCCACTGCGGGATCAAGTGCCGCCAACACTTTCAAAATCTCGTACGGCACTTGTTCGCGTGCAGCTCCAGATTCCAACACTGCTTGCACCAATGGGCGATCGAGCAATCCTTCTTCGCTACGCGAAATACCCACCGTCACGGTCTTTGCTTGATGCTTGATTGCATCAATGGGGCGAGTTAATTCATCGATCCCACGGGTGAGTGCAGACACAAGGTCGTCGAGCAAGACTCCCGGAGAGGCCACTCGCCCGGTTTCACGCTGATACGCCTGCAGTGGATGAGGACCAGTAAGCGTGCGTAGCAACGACACAATGCGCACCGCCGTCGATGCTTCCAGATTGCCGTCGTATTGACCGGTGTGTAAGGCAGCAAAGAATTGTTGTGAAGCGGGGACAATTTCGCGCTCGACACGCTCTAATGCATCATCACCCGTGCCACCACGACCAACGATTAATTCGACCACCTCGCGCACTTGTCGCAACGGTTTTGCCAGTTCATCAATCGCAAGGGCTGCCTCGTATCCGAACAAATGACCCACCATCGCCGACAACACGAACGCCACGGCGGGATCGGTGGGTGGCACGGCGACAACGGCGGTTGCGGCATCAAAGCGTGTCTCGCCTTCCGTTGCGATCACAACAGGTAATGCTTTGTGTGCTCGGAAGATTGCCACTTCTTTTGCGACGTCAGTTGCTGTTCCGTCCGACAACCCAGCAGCACACACCAGAATCAACGGTTCACAGGACAAGTCGATGTGTTTTTTGTCTTCGGTGATGTCACAAGAAATTGACTTGTAACACAGCTCGGACAATTTGATACGCACTTCATGTGCTGCAACAGTGTTGGGGCCACTGCCGACAACGGCCCAATATCGACGAGCAGGTGCTACACGGCGCGCAATCTCTCCGATTTCGTCGCGCTTGGTCAACACTTTTTCCATCGCCGCAGGCATTTCGACCAACGAGGTCAAAATACGGTGCATGCGTTGAACATCTGCAGTTCCGGTGGCGCGCGCAATTGCACACGACAACACCGCACCAGCGGCAACCTGAGCGTAAAAAGCTTTGGTGCTCGCCACACTCATCTCAACATCTCGTCCATCAGATGTGTAGTACACACCATGAGCCTTGCTAGCTAATTCACTGCCTCGACGGTTAACAATGGCCAACACCGACGCCCCGCGCGACGCGACCAAATCGACAGTGCGATTGGTATCGGTTGTCGTTCCACTTTGGCTGACCGCAATAACCAACATGTCGGACATGTCCTGCTCCATTGCAAAACCCGACAACTCGGTGGCAGCCAGTGCCTGTACGTGAATTGATGAGTCGAGCAGCGAGGTGAGAACGGGCACCAAGGACGTGCCAGCGACAGCAGCTGTTCCTTGTCCAATGATGCGAATGCGCGAGATTCTCCCGCCTGCCAACTTCTCGAGGATCGAAGTAGGCAATGTTGACTCATCGAGGTCGGGCACAACAATGCCATCGATGACTTCGGTTCGACCACGAATTGTTTTGCGGAAACTACGCGGTGCTTCGTTGATTTCTTTCAACAAGAAATGATCGAAATCTCCACGGTCGATATCTCGTGTTGTTACCTCTGCACGAACAACATCGCGATCGTCCAAGGAAAGCGGAGTTCCGTCGTAGGCATACATTGACATCCCTGCCAAAGTGCCGGCCCGCTCAGCAGACAGTCGCACGACTTGTCCTCGTGTCGAAGGCTGACTTGGGTCGTGTGGAGTTTCACCATCGAGACGAACAAAGTTCATTGTCTCTTCCACGGTTCCATATGGTTCGCTGGCCACGATGAAGCGATCTTCAGCTAATCCCACATAGAGACCCTGACCACTTCCATATAACGCCAAGTACATGTCCTGGGTTTCATCGGCTGCGCAATATCCGATTGCAACTGAGCCTTCAAACTGTGTGACGGCGTTCAAGAACGCATCCAGGGTGTTCATCCCTGATGCGCGACCGCGTTCGACAAGTGCGGGAATCACTTTTGCATCGGTGGTGATGGGATCGGCAAAACGTAAATTGTGGCGCGCTTTCAAGTCTGCATGGTTGTCGACATCACCGTTCAAAACAGCCATCGACACCGATGATCGAGTGTCCGAGATCTCTTCACTTGTCACAGGGTGAGCGTTCGGCTCCGAGATAATTCCCACACTTGCCCAACGTGTGTGACCCAACACTGACGTGCGCGCGTCATGCAGTCCGAGAACACGACGCAACAAATCATCAGCTGCGACTGTGGCGCGCATGTATCGAGTGTTGTCTCCCAGTTCGCCAATTTCGGCAGCTGCCTTGTAGACGAATACCGCGGTTGTTCCACTGAAGCGCACGCTTCCGTTGGTGAACAACGGATCGTTCGCACGCTGCGACATAGCCTCGCGTAATTCAACAGGTGCGTTCTCGAGCTGTGGCGACGAGACAATGACGCTGATGCCAGCTGAATCGCGACCGCGCACTTCCATGCGATCGATCGCCGAGAGTGCTTGTTGAATACTGAGATAACCCGCCAGACTCGACTGCGATGCACCTCTGCCAGCGAGTGCATGCACGGCATCGGCTGTGCGCAATCGGTCGCGACGAATCGCCCAGAGAGCATCGCGCGTCCGAGACACCTTTTCCACGGCGCGATCGAGCGACAGTGAATCGACATGCAGATCATCAATTCGAGCCTCTTCACGATCCACGACAGCATCGATGACGTCCAAACGAGACACGATGTCGTTCGCCAATGACAGATTGCCTGCAAGAGTAAAAATTCCCGCATCTCCGTGGAGTAAACGATCTGTCTCTTCGAGTGCATCGGCGACTGCATCAAGATCGGCTCCTGCGGCGACGGCAGTATCGAGCAAGGCAAGAATCTCAGCGGGTGCGGGGGCATTGCGATGCGTGGGGCAAGAGAGAATGCCAACAATTCCGCACATATAAATAGGTTACCTACCTCGGTAGGTCAGTGGCCCTCAACCACTCCGCCATGGGCATCAACGAGTAATTGCGCCAGTTTCATCGCATTTTCTCGCGCAATGGTGTCTGTTGCTGCTTCAACCATCACACGCACGAGTGGTTCTGTCCCCGATGATCGCACGAGCACGCGACCGTCTCTGCCCAGATTTTGCTCGACAATCGACAGTTGTTCACCAAGCGATGACACGGGATCATTCACACGCGTCGATGTTCGAACATTGATGAGTACTTGCGGATATGACTGCATGACCGATGCTGCTTCGTCAACAGAGACATCGGAACGCACGAGATATTCCGTTAAGAACAGTGCGGCCAATAATCCGTCACCAGTTGTCGCATGAGCACGATGAATAATATGCCCACTTTGTTCTCCGCCGAGCACGAAGTCGTATTCATCGAGGGCGGCCAACACGCTTCGATCTCCCACCGGGGTAACAACAACATCAATGCCCGCTGTTTCCATCGCACGATGGAAACCAAGGTTCGTCATCACTGTGACAGCGACACCCTTGTTACGCAGTAGTCCACGTTGTGCCATGTCGATGGCGGCAATGGCCATGATGTGATCGCCATCAGTAACCTGTCCCGTTGCAGACACTGCAATAACGCGATCGCCGTCGCCGTCGAATGCGATTCCGATGTCGGCAGACTCGGCAACAACACGCGTGATTAATTCCTGCGGAGATGTGGCACCGCACTTGTCGTTGATGTTTCGACCATCAGGTGAATTGTTGATGACGATGAGATCGGCCGCAGCAGTAGTGAACACCGCTGGCGCTACCGAAGACATTGCGCCGTTGGCACAATCGAGCACCACACGAAGACCAGCGAGGCTGCGGCCCACCACGTTGACACGATGTGCGCAATAGTCCTCGAGAATGTGTGTGGCTGAATGCACTGTTCCAAGTGCGGTCGGAGATGCATCGGTAATCAGTGAATGCCACACACGCTCGATTTCGATTTGCTCGGCGTCATCGAGTTTGAGACCGCCTGCTCCGAATACTTTGATGCCGTTATCCGACCATGGATTATGCGATGCGGTGATGGCAACGCCCACCCAGTTATTGCGTTCGGCAGCAAAAGCGATTGCTGGCGTTGGGGCAATACCCAACAAATGCACCGCAACACCTTCGGCAGCACATCCATCAACGACGGCGCTTTCGAATGTTTCACCGCTGGCACGCGTGTCGCGCCCAACAACAATTCCACTTGGTTGCAACACTCGAGCAACCGCGCGCGCCAAATCGCGAACGAGTTCGACGGTTAATTCTTCAAACGCGACGCCCCGTACACCATCGGTTCCGAAGTGCAACATGACTAAGTCGTAATCCTGATAATCGACACCGACACGTGCCGAAAGAAAATCAGCGCTTGGTGAATTGAGGCGCCTTGCGCGCCTTCTTCAGACCGTACTTCTTGGATTCCTTACGACGTGAGTCGCGAGTGAGAAGACCGGCTTTTTTCAATGCGGGACGCGACTCGGGATCAACTTCGAGAAGTGTGCGTGCAATTGCCATGCGCAATGCACCTGCTTGTCCGCTGACGCCACCACCAAAGATGTTCGCATCGATATCGAATTGCTGCTCGCGCTCTGTGATGCGCAGTGCTTCGGTAACAACCATGCGCTGTGCTGCAGTGGTGAAGTATGCCTCGATGGGCTTTCCGTTCACAGTGATCTTGCCTGTTCCGTTACGAAGAACGGCGCGTGCAACAGCTTCTTTACGACGACCTGTTGTTTGGGTGAGTGGTGCGTTCGCCACGATGACTCCTTGTTGTATCAGCGTGCCTTGGCAGCGCTGAGATCGAGAACGACTGGGGATTGTGCGGCGTGAGGATGTTCTGGTCCTGCGTACACCTTCAACTTCTTGACCATCTGACGACCAAGTGGTCCTTTGGGAAGCATGCCTGCAACTGATCGAGTGATTGCGTCGGCTGGTTTGCGATCGAGCAAGTGTTGGTATGTCTCGCTCTTGAGACCACCGGGGTAACCCGAGTAGGTGTACACCATGTTCTTTTCAGACTTTCCTGATGTCATCACAACTTTTGATGCGTTGATGATGATGACATGGTCGCCCATGTCCATGTGAGGTGCGAACACTGGCTTGTGCTTGCCGCGCAAGATACGCGCAACTTCGGTGCAGAGACGACCAAGAACCAGACCCTCGGCGTCGACGATGTGCCAAGTGCGCTGAATCTCGCTTGCTTTTGGTGAATACGTACGCATCAGACTTCCTTATTAGGGGCCCACGTGGACCGCCCGTTGACCCCACCAAAGGGGCTTAGTAAGGATAGGGGCGCATTGTGCCCGACGGCAACCGCGATATTCAGGCGAAATAGGGAGAATTACGGGTGAATTCGCGTTCCGTCATAGCCGACATCCCACAACACAAGACCATGAGCGGGGGCCACTTTGGAGCCATGTTCACGTAATTGGGACACCAACACCAATCGAGTGTCACTTGCGGGGCGCTTCCCGAGCCCTACATCAACCAAAAACCCGACAATCCCTCGCACCATTTGGTGGCAAAAGGCGTTGGCGCGAATCTCGAACACCAGATTGCCCTCCCCCGCATCGGACCAGCGGGCGTCAAATACATGGCGCATCATCGATTTGGGTTCGGCTCCTTCGGCGACGGGAGTGCGACGACAAAAAGCTGAAAAATCGTGATGTCCGCACAATGCGTCTGCTGCCAAGTTCATCAATGGAATCGATAACGGCCGATGGACATACCACGCGCGATCGGTGAGCAATGGATTGGGAGTCGGTGCGTTGTGGACGAAGTAGCGATAACGACGCCACGTCGCACTGCGACGCGCATCGAATGTATCGTCCACCCATTGAGCATCTGACACCGCAATGTGAGGAGCACACAAGGCGTTGATACTGCGCACGAACGCATCGAGATGAAGTGACGCCGGAACATCAACTGTGATGACTTGCTGACGCGCGTGCACACCGGCATCGGTGCGACCTGCGGTGCTGATGCGCACAGGAATGCGCGTCACCGTTGAGATTGCTTCAACAATTGAATCCTCCACGGTGGGCGATTCTTTGTTGGATGCAAAACCATGAAAGAACGCACCGTGATAGGCCACATGCAAACGGACCCGCGCAAGCGCGGGTCCGTCAGCGAAAGTGTTATCCGGTTCCATGACCGGTGTTTTCTCTACACCAGTTCGATGCGCGCCATTGGCGCAGCGTCACCCTGGCGTGTTCCCAATTTCAGAATGCGTGTGTATCCACCGTTACGAGTCATGTACTTCGGTGCAACTTCATTGACCAACTTGTTGGTCATTTCTTTGTCACCCAAGTAACCCTGAATTTGACGAATGCGATGAACACGCATTGGTCCATCTTCTTGTGCTTTCTTGGCCTTGGTGATCAGTTTTTCTGCGATGGGACGCAATGCCTTGGCTTTTGCCTCGGTGGTCACGATTCCTTCTGCAGCAAACAAAGATGCAGCCATGTTCGCCATCAACAAACGCTGATGTGATGCACTGCCTCCAAAGCGAGGTGCGCGACGTGGTGTTGCCATTGTGATGCTCCTTGAATTCCCGGGTTATGCGCGCAGAGTTAATCCGCGCTCGTCGAGTTTCTGAATAATTTCGTCAAGGCTCTTTTGACCGAAGTTGGTGATGTTCAACAAGTCATCGGTGCTCTTCAACAAAAGTTCGCCGATTGTGTTGACTTGTGCGCGCTTCAGACAGTTGCGTGGGCGCTCGCTGAGATCGAGATCTTCGATGGGGAGATCCAAGTCGGGAACACCAACGTTGGCGCCGATTGGTTCGCTGAGCTCGAGTGACTGTGGCTCTTCGGACAATGTCGCAATGAGATCCACCAACGAACGCAATGTTGCCGCTGCTGATGCAAGCGCATCACGTGGCGAGATGGAGCCATCTGTTTCGATGTCCAAAACAAGGCGGTCGTAGTTGGTGCTTTGGGCAACGCGAGTGGGTTCCACTTCGAACATCACACGGCGCACTGGCGAGAAAATCGCATCGATGGGGATGACACCGATAACACGGCTGTCTGCATCGCGGTCTGTCGACAAATATCCACGTCCGCGCTCGATGGTGATATCGAGAGCCAACGTTGCGCCTGCATTCAATGTTGCAAGATGCAAAGAAGGATTCAAGATGTCGACGCCAGCTGGAGTCTGGATATCTCCTGCGGTCAAGGTGCGAGGACCAGTGACATCGACGCGGAGAACAACGGGCTCTTCGCTTGTCGACTGCACAACGATGTCCTTCAAGTTCATGATGAACTCGGTGACATCTTCTGTCATGCCCTTGATGGTGGTGAACTCGTGTTCCACTCCATCGAACTTGACGGTGGTGATTGCTGCACCAGGAATTGATGACAACAGTGTGCGACGCAGCGAGTTACCAATGGTGTGTCCAAAGCCTGGCTCGAGTGGTCCGACAGCAAATCGCTGACGTGTGGGATGGTCGTCGCCGATGGCTTCGACTGAAGGGCGCTGGATAACAAGCATGGTGTTCTCCTCTGAAAAGACTGACTAATTACTTCGAGTAAAGCTCGACGATGAGCTGCTCACGGACAGGGACATCGATGTGCTCGCGTTGTGGAAGGTCGCGCACAGTGACTTGCTTGTCACCAGCTTCGAGCCAACCAACAAGCGCACGATCGAGAGTGTCGATGTTGTGCTGAATCTGAATCATTTCTTTCGCCTTTGGCGACAAAGAAATAACTTGACCACGCTTCACGCGATACGACGCGATGTCGACTCGCTTTCCATCGACTTGGATAAGACCATGATTGACGAACTGTCGTGCTTGCGGACGGGTTGAACCCCAGCCTGCACGGAACACGATGTTGTCGAGACGCAGTTCCAACAGACGCAAGAGGTTTTCACCAGTTGGTCCAGCCAAGCGGTTTGCCTCTTCGTATGTGCGACGGAATTGACGCTCGAGAACTCCGTAGATGTACTTGGCCTTCTGCTTTTCTTGCATTTGTGCCAAGTATTCGCTTCCCGCGCTGCGACGACGTGAACGGCCGTGTGCACCAGGTGGGAAAGGACGACGATCGAGAGCCTTTGAGCCCTTCGCATTTTCGAAAATGTTTGTGTTGAGGCGACGCGAAATGCGCACCTTCGGTCCGGTGTAACGGGCCATGATTAGCTCCTCCGACGCTTGGGCTGACGGCAACCGTTGTGCGGTACCGGGGTGACGTCTTTAATTCCAGACACTTCAATTCCGATGTTCTGAATTGAACGCAGTGCTGTGTCACGTCCAGAACCTGGACCCTTCACGTGCACTTCGGCGCGACGAAGACCATGCTCCATTGCTGCCTTGCCTGCTTTTTCCGCCGCCATTTGTGCGGCGAAAGGTGTCGACTTGCGCGAACCTTTGAAACCAACTCCGCCGGAAGATGCCCAAGCAATGACATTTCCTTCGCTGTCGGTAATTGAAACGATTGTGTTGTTGAACGAGCTCTTGATGTGCACGACACCAGAAGTGACGTTCTTGCGCTCGCGCTTGCGTGGACGACGTCCACCTGCTGCTGGCTTGGCCATGGTGTTACCTCACTGCCTTCTTCTTGTTTGCAACGGTCTTTTTTGGTCCCTTGCGTGTGCGTGCATTGGTGTGTGTGCGCTGGCCGCGAACAGGCAAACCTTTGCGATGACGAACACCTTGCAAACAACCGATTTCGATTTTGCGCTTGATGTCTTGTTGAACATCGCGACGTAAATCACCTTCAACAGTGATGTTTTGATCTACCCATGCACGAATGCGATTCACTTCATCTTCGGTGAGATCGCGAACGCGGGTGTTGATGTCGAGTCCGGTTGCTTCACAGATTTTCTGTGCAGTCGGACGACCAATTCCAAATATGTATGTCAACGAAATCTCGAGACGCTTTTCGCGTGGGATATCGACTCCAGCAATACGTGCCATGTGTGTACAGTTCCTTCGCTGACTCTCTTAGCCCTGGCGCTGCTTGTGCCGGGGGTTTTCGCAGATCACCATCACACGCCCATGACGACGAATGACCTTGCACTTTTCACAAATTTTTTTAACGCTTGGGCGTACTTTCATTGCGTTCTCACTTGAAGCGGTATGTGATACGACCTCGGGTGAGGTCGTATGGAGTGAGTTCAACCTGAACCTTGTCGCCGGGAAGAATTCGGATGTAGTGCATGCGCATCTTTCCTGAGATATGCGCCAACACTTTGTGACCGTTCTCTAACTCCACTCGAAACATTGCGTTCGGTAGAGACTCGAGAATTGTGCCTTCCAGCACAATTGCATCTTCCTTTGGATTGGCCAGGATGGCCTCCTTCGTTGATCGGACAAAAATGCCCCCATTAGCAGACCTGCACAAGGGGCAAGTGACAATGCTATCGGCGCATTTTGCAAGCGCCAAGTGGCCCGCAGTGCCTAAATTTGGCCATCCACCACGGCGGTCAACCGTGCAAAAACGTCATCGGGGCTGCCCACGCCGTCGACATGGTGCATCCGACCCGACTGGCCGTAGTAGTCGATGAGGGGCTGGGTCTGGGTTTCGTAGAGATCCAAGCGCTGATTGATGGCCGCCGGGGTGTCGTCATCGCGCTGGACCACGTCTCCCCCGCAGTTTTCACATGTCCATGGGCTCGGATCGTGGCCGGTGGACTGGAAATTGGCCCCGCAGTCACGACAGACTCGCCGCGCCGACAGACGCGAGAGCACCAAATCGCGGGGAACAACGAGATCGATCGCCATGTCAACGGGGCGCTCGGCGGTGATTTCGTCGAGGGCGATGGCTTGGGCGACTGTGCGTGGGAATCCGTCCAAGATGTATCCGCGTGTGCGTGCGTCGTCTGCCTGCAACCGCTCGGCGACAAGACCCACCATGATGTCGTCACCCACGAGTTGACCGGCATCGATAACAGCCTTTGCCATTTTGCCCAACTCGGTTCCTTCACGAACCGCAGCGCGCAACATGTCACCTGTCGAGATGTGCGGCACAACGTAGTGACGCGACAGGCGCACACACTGTGTCCCTTTGCCCGCTCCTTGGCGACCCAATAGCACGATTCGTGCACCAGGAATCATAAAAACTTCTGCCCGACACCCAGAGTAAACCACCGCCCACGAAGGCCGATGATCACTTCAAGAAACCCTCATAGTTACGCAACATCAATTGACTATCGATTTGTCGCATGAGCTCGAGTGCAACACCCACTGCAATCAACACGGTGGTTCCTGCGAATGGGAATGATTGAACGTCGCCCACCCACAAAATGATGTACGGCAAGATTGCAATTGACCCAACGAAGATTGCACCAGGCAACGTGATGCGGTTAACAGTCTTTGCAAGATAACGCTCGGTTTGTGGTCCAGGACGAATACCGGGGATGAATCCACCTTGCTTACGCAACTGATCAGCTTGACGAACGGGGTCGAATGCAATCGAGTTGTAGAAGTAGGCGAAAGCGATAATCAACAAGAAAAAGCCAACGATGTACACGAGGTTTTGGCTGTTCACCAAATAATCGTTGACGAGTGTGGCAATGGAACCACGCCATCCTTCGGCACTACCCAACATGTTGGACAACAACACGGGAAGCAACAACACCGACGAAGCAAAGATGATGGGAACAACACCGGCTTGGTTGACCTTGAGCGGAATATAGGTGCTTTGACCGCCTGTCATACGACGACCAACGACACGCTTGGCGAACTGAACAGGGATACGACGCTGACCCAATTCGACGCGAACAACCGCAGCCAAAATTCCGAGCGACACGATGACAAGAATTCCAAACACAATGAACTTCTTGCTTTGCAAGATTGAGTAATAGCTGTATGGCAAGCCAGCAACAATTGAGGCGAAAATGAGAACGGACATTCCGTTAGAAATTCCGCGCTGACTGATCAATTCACCAATCCACATCAACATTGCAGTACCTGCAACAAGTGTGGGAATAACGAGCAACGCACGCGGCATGAACGGATCGAGCAAAACGACATCGGGCGCCTGTGCGGCTGCTCCCAAGAATGCCGAACCGTTTCCTTGACCGAAGATGAATGTAAGACCACTGCCTTGCAGCAACGCAATAGCAATCGCTACATAACGAGTCCACTGTGTGATTTTTCGCTGACCAACAGCGCCCATCTCTTGCCACTCTTGAAGTTTTGGAATGACAACGTTGAGCACCTGCATGATGATGCTCGAGGTGATGTAGGGCATGATTCCCAATGCGAAAATTGAGAACGAGCCGAACGCTCCACCAGAGAACAGGTTCAAGAAACCAAGTGCGCCTTGAGAGTTCGCTGCCTCACGAAGCTGTGCCACCGCACCGGCATCGACGCCCGGTACGCGCAACGCGGTACCGAAGCGATACACCAGGATCATCAAGAGAGTGAAGAACACTTTCTTGCGTAGATCCTCCACCTTGAAGATGTTCTTCAGGTTTGAGAACACGTGGTACTCCTTGCGATCGTTGAGTGACTAAACGGCAACGATAGTTAGCGGTTGGTGAACTGGTTGCCTTGTGCGGGCGGGCGGACTTTGTGTGGAAGTGGCAAGATGACCACTGAACCACCGGCGGCCACGATTGCTTTTTCTGCCGACTTCGACACCGCATGAGCGGAGACCTTGACGGCAACGGAAATTTCTCCGCGACCGAGAACCTTGACGAGTGTTCCCTTATGAGCGACACCTTTTTCCACGAGGATTTCAGGCGTCACTTCCGACAAGCCGAGAGCATTGATCGAATCGAGATTGACGGCGTAGTACTCAACACGGAATGGGTTGTTGAAGCCCTTCAATTTTGGCACTCGTTGCTTCAAAGGCATCTGACCACCTTCGAAACCACGTGCAACCGTGTTACGTGCGTACTGACCTTTGGTACCACGACCAGCGGTCTTACCACCCTTACCGGCGGTACCACGACCGACGCGACGTCGGCGCTTTACGCTGCCTGGTGCTGGAGCGAGTTCATCTACACGCATGATCAGTTGTTCTCCTGTACTTCAATCAAGTGAGGAACGCGTGCAATCATGCCGCGAATCTCTGGACGATCGGGAACAGTGTTGGTGTCTCCGATTTTGCTTAAACCAAGTGCACGCAACGTTCCACGAGTCTTTGGTTTTGAACCAATCTTGGAACGCTTCAGCGTGACAGTAATTGTTTTTTCAGCCATGGCTTAGTGAACCTCTCCTGCGGCGACAGCTTTCTGGCGGTCGGTGTAGGCCTTCAACATGCCCTTTGGCGTGAACGACTCGGCAGGAATGCCGCGACGCTTTGCGATCTCGTCTGGGCGCTGAAGCTGGCGAAGTCCTTCAATGGTTGCGCGTGCAACGTTGATTGCATTTGCAGAACCCAAAGACTTTGCAAGAACGTCGTGGATGCCTGCTTCTTCCAAAATGATTCGTGCAGCACCACCAGCGATAACTCCGGTACCAGGTGCAGCAGGCTTCAACAGAACTCGACCAGCTCCTGACACACCAAGAATTGGGTGTGTGATGGTGCTGCCGGCAAGTGCGACATCGAACATGTTGCGCTTTGCTTCTTCTGTTCCCTTCTGAATTGCCAAAGGAACTTCTTTGGCTTTGCCGTATCCAAGACCAACGCGACCATTGCCATCACCGACAACAACCAATGCTGTGAAAGAGAAACGACGTCCACCTTTCACCACTTTGGCCACGCGGTTGATGTGGATGACTCGCGACTCGCGCAATGCACCGGGTTCTGGAGTTGCACCAGCAGCGGGGTTATTAAAAGAGCTCATCAGAATTCCAATCCTGCATCACGGGCGGCTTGTGCCGCGGCGGCAACGCGACCGTGATAGGCAAAGCCTCCACGATCGAAAACGACTGCAGTGACACCTGCGGCCTTTGCACGTTGTGCGATTAACTGTCCAACTTTTGTTGCAGCGTCGACAGTGGCTCCACTTGCTGCGCGCATGTCTGTTTCCACAGAAGATGCTGCTGCAATGGTGTGACCACGATCGTCGTCAATCAACTGCATGTTGAAGTGCTTGTTTGTGCGATGCACGGCTAAGCGAGGACGCTCAGCTGTGCCATGAATTTTCTTACGTACACGACGGTGGCGACGAAGTCGCGACTCGCGGCGAATTTTTGCAATGTTTGCCATGATGAAACCTCTGCTACCGAATCACTTCTTACCGGTCTTGCCGGCCTTGCGGACGATGCGCTCACCGAGGTAGCGCACACCTTTACCCTTGTAGGGCTCGGGCTTACGGATGGAACGAATGTTTGCAGCCACTTGACCGACAAGTTCTTTGTCGATTCCCTTCACGATTACGCGTGTCTGCTGAGGAATTTCAAAAGTGATTCCTTCTGGTGCAGGCACGTTGACCGGGTGAGAAAAGCCCAGTGCGAGACGCAAGTTCTGACCTTGTGCTTCAGCGCGGTAACCGACGCCAACAATTTCAAGTTCCTTGGAGAATCCCTCGGTGACACCAATAATCATGTTGTTCACCAACGTACGTGACAGACCATGCAATGCACGATTGTCGCGCTCGTCGTTTGGACGCTCGACCACAATTGTGGACTCTTCTTTCTTCACCACGATTTCACCAGGGATGTCACGCGAGAGCGTGCCCTTTGGACCCTTGACGGTGACGGTGCGACCAGAGATGGTCACATCGACTCCGGATGGAACTGTGATGGGTGCTTTGCCAATTCGAGACATGTCGTTTCCTACCTTTGTCCTTTGCTCACCACACGAAGCACAGGACTTCGCCGCCGACTTTGCGCTTGCGCGCTTCGCGGTCGGTCATCAGACCTTGACTAGTGGACAACACTGCAACTCCGAGACCACCGAGAACGCGTGGCACTTCTTTGGAGTTGCGATACACGCGCAGGCCAGGTGTTGACACGCGTGTCAAACCACTGATCGTGCGGTGACGATTATCTGAGTATTTCATTTTGACGGTCAACTCGTTGCCGGGTCCCTTTGTTGAAGGAGCCACGGAGTAATCAACGATGTAACCCTCTTTTTTCAAAATCTCAGCAAGAGCAACTTTTTGCTTTGACGATGGCATCACCACTGTTTCCTTCAATGCGGTGTTCGCATTACGGATACGTGTGAGCATGTCAGCGATGGGATCAGTCATCATGATGGGTACCTCACCAGCTCGCCTTCGTCACGCCGGGGATTTCACCCGCGTGAGCCATTTCACGGAAACACACTCGGCACAGTCCGAACTTGCGCAACACCGAGCGTGAACGACCACACTTACGGCAGCGCGTGTACGCACGCACCTTGAACTTCGGCTTTGCATTTGCCTTATTGATGAGAGACTTCTTTGCCATTGTCCTCTACCTACTTCTTCTTGCCACCGCGGACAGGACCGCGTGATTTGGGCTTCTTACGTGCGGGTGGACCACCTTCGTTTCCACGCTTGAAGGGGAAGCCGAATGCATCAAGAAGTGCACGACCCTCTTCATTGGTGACGGCGGTTGTCACGATCGTGATATCCATGCCGCGAGGGGCATCGATCTTGTCGTAGTTGATTTCCGGGAACACGGTTTGCTCAGAGAGACCAAACGTGTAGTTGCCGCGTCCATCCCATGAGTTGGCGGGCAGTCCACGGAAGTCGCGGATACGAGGAATTGCAATCGACAACAAACGATCGAAGAACTCCCACATGCGATCGCCGCGCAGTGTGACCTTGCAGCCAATTGCCTGGTTCTCGCGCAACTTGAAGCCAGCGATTGAATCGCGTGACTTAGTCACGATGGGCTTTTGACCCGAGATAGCGGTGAGATCAGCAATTGCGCCGTCGAGCAACGAAGGCTGTTGTGTGGCTTTGCCCACACCCATGTTGATCACGATTTTTTCAAGCTTGGGAACTTGCATTGCATTTGTGAGACCCAACTGAGCCAGAAGTGCTTGCTTCACTTCTGCCTCGTAACGAGCCTTCAAACGTGGAGTGGTTGTGGTCGTCATCAGACTTCCTCTCCTGTCTTCTTTGCGACGCGCACTTTTGTGCCGTCAGCTTTGATCTTGTAGCCGATGCGCGATGGCTTGCCCTTGACCACCAGCATCACGTTTGATGCATCGATGGGCATTGGCTTTTCAACGATGTCGGCTTTTTGGTTTTGCTGTGTCGCCTTGGTGTGGCGCTTTGCAATATTGCGACCTTCGATAATCACCTTGTTTGCCTTCGGCAACACTTCAATGATTTCTCCTTGAGTGCCTGCTTCTTTGCCGGCGATGATCTGAACGGTGTCACCCTTTTTGAATTTCATGACTACAGCACCTCCGGTGCGAGCGAAACAATTCGCATGAACTTCTTGTCGCGCAATTCACGGCCAACTGGTCCGAAGATACGAGTGCCACGAGGTGTGAGATCTTCTTTAATCAACACTGCGGCGTTCTCATCGAAACGGATGTAGCTGCCGTCGGGACGGCGCTTTTCCTTCTTCACGCGCACCACCACGCAGCGAACAACTTCACCTTTTTTGACGCCAGCGCCAGGAATTGCGTCCTTGACTGTGCCGATGAAGACATCACCGATTGATGCATAGCGACGACGAGTTCCACCAAGCACCTTGATAACAAGGACTTCTTTGGCGCCACTGTTGTCGGCAACGCGAAGGCGAGATTCTTGCTGAATCATTTTGCACGCTCCAAAATTTCAACGATGCGCCAGCGCTTCAGCTTGGACATCGGACGGGTCTCCATTACGCGAACGCGGTCGCCAACGTTGACGTCGTTGGTCTCGTCGTGTGCGTAGAGCTTCTTTGTGCGCAACACGAACTTGTCGTACTTCGCGTGACGAACACGCTCGACCACGGCAATGACTGCGGTCTGGTTCATCTTGTTCGATACAACGAGGCCCTCGCGGACTTTGCGTGCGTTGCGATCTTGTGTTGTGTTCTCTGCCATGTGACTACTTACTTCCCGGCTGCCTCAGCCGCAGCGATTTCACGCTGACGGATAAGGGTGTTGATGCGAGCAATTTGGCGACGTGCTTTGCCCAACTCGTCGTGCTTGTCGAGTTGTCCAGTGGCATTGCGGAATCGCAAATTGAGTGCTTCTTGTTTTGTCGCGCGCAATTCGGCCACCAATGAGGCCAAATCCATGTCGCGGAGTTCAGAAATTGAACGTGCCATCGTGTCTTCCTTCCTCGAAATCAGATCGGCTCGTCGCGAGTGATGACGCGAGCCTTGATAGGCAGTTTTTGCACGGCGCGCTCGAGAGCGGACTTTGCAATCTCTGGGTTCGGATATGACAATTCAAAAAGAACGCGCCCTGGCTTCACCACGGCAACCCAAAATTCGGGGTTACCTTTTCCAGAACCCATACGTGTTTCCGCTGGCTTCTTGGTGACGGGCTTGTCGGGGAAAACGTTGATCCACACTTTTCCGCCGCGCTTGATGTGACGGGTCATCGCAATACGTGCAGCTTCAATCTGACGTGCGGTGATCCAGCCAGGCTCGAGAGCTTGAATGCCGTATTCGCCGAACGCCAAAGTGTTTCCACCTTTTGACGTGCCGGTCATACGACCGCGCTGCTGCTTGCGATGCTTAACTTTGCGAGGCATCAACATGATTAGTCCTCCCCACGGAGCTTGGGAGTCTCATGAGACTCTTGAAGACGACGCTCGATTGCCTCTTCTTCTTCCAACAAACGTTCGAACTCGGGATCTGCTTC
>JBEDHS010000017.1:0-2788 GCA_041173945.1 Actinomycetota bacterium | reverse complement strand
AACACTTCCATAATGCGTTCTGCGCTGACCGCAGCACGCGGAATAAGGGCGGCCATCCATGTAGTCATCATCACCGACATCAAAATCTGAGTGAGATACGTAAGGAATGCGATCATCGCGCCGGGCTTCATCAATCCATCATTGATGCGCTGGGAACCGAACCACACCACGGCAACACTGGAGAAGTTCACAATCAAAGTCGCTGTAGGAAACATCAGCGCTTGCAAACGGCCGCCACGCAAAGCAGTCTGGGTCAAGGCATCATTGGCAATACTGAATCGTCGCTTTTCTTCTGGTTCTCGAACGAATGCACGCACTACACGAATACCGGTGAGTTGTTCGCGGAGTATCTCATTGATGCGATCAATGCGCTCTTGCATACGACGAAATGTTGGCACCATGCTTGAGATAATGAGTCCGAGCAACACTGCCAAGACAGGAATTGACACCATAAAAATGCGTGACAATCCAAGGTCTTGATGCATCGCCATAAAAATGCCTCCGATGGCGGTGAACGGTGCGCCAAGGATCAGCGTGCATGTCATCAGTACCAGCATCTGGACTTGTTGCACATCGTTTGTAATCCGAGTAATTAAAGAGGGCGCACCAAAGACCGCCACTTCTCGTGTGGAGAAGTCATTCACCTGATGAAAGAGTTGGCGTCGGACATCGCGACCGAATCCCATTGCAACTTTCGACCCGAAAAAAACAGCTGCCACAGAAAACGACACCTGAGCAAGCGTGACAAGCAGCATGACGCCACCCATCCGCCATATGTACGGGATATCACGCGTCACGATGCCGTTATTGATGATGTCGGAGCTCAAAGTGGGCAAAAAGAGTCCCGCCATTGCTTGGACTGCTTGGAAGACAATCACAATCCACAAGATGCCTTTGTATTTCGAAAGGACCGAAGTCAATAGTTGCTTCAACATGAGGTTTTCACACTACGTCTGAAGGCATCTGACTCCCGAGGTGGAACCACATCGTCAATACCAATTGCCACTACCGTCATAGATATGCCAAGCAATTTCGTTTTGAAGTCCATGAACGTCCTTCACAAAGCAGGTCTTGCTGTGACCTTTGGCAAATGGGGTTGGGAGCCTGCTGGCATGCCCGCCATCAAGTTGTACACCACCGGCCGAAAGTCTGGCCGAGAGCGCGAGAGCATGCTCACCTGCCCCGTTGTAGATGGTGACACCTTCGTGATTGTGGCATCTCGTGGTGGAGACGATTTCCACCCTGCATGGTTCCTAAATCTTCGCGATAACCCCACCGTCAGCGTGGAAGCCAAGGGACAGCCAAAACACAAGCGACACGCCCGTATCGCCACCTCAGAGGAGCGAAATGCGTTGTGGCCCACCATCACCGCCAAGTACAAGGGCTACGCCGGCTACCAAGAGCGCACGGAACGCGAGATTCCCATCGTGTTTCTCGAAAAGATCTGAGTCTGCTCTTTCCACCTTTTCGTCTAGAATGAGAGACGCCTATACGCGGGTGTAGCTCAATGGCTAGAGTCCCAGCCTTCCAAGCTGGTTATGCGGGTTCGATTCCCGTCACCCGCTCCAAAAGACAGAATCGCCCCCTGCATTTCGAGAAGACTGAACACAACGTGAAGAACAGAATTGTTTCCACTCTCGAGAACACCCAGCACCGAGGTTTTGCTCTGCTCGGTCTTATTTTTGTGCTTATCGGTCCGCTCGTGGTTTTGGCGAATCAGAGCGATCAACCAAGCGCAACACAGGTGGAAGCCGCTCAGACTGATACAGGCGCCACCAGCGAACCTGAAAACGACCTCGTCGGCGATGAACCCGAGATTGATGCGACTCCCGTTGCGGTAGAGGGCACACCAACTGAGACCACAGTCCCGACAGTTGCCGATGATTGTTCCATCAAAATGGGTGTCACCCTACGATCCGGGTCGACAGGCAAAGATGTCGTCTGTGTGCAAAATGCACTTATCAAATTGGGGCTTCTTGAAGGACCCGCGAGTGGCTCATATGGGCCAGCGACGCGTAATGCGGTCATATCACTGCAAACGGACAGAGAACTATTCATTGACGGAGATGTCGGTCGCGAAACAGCGATAAATCTGGGCGTGTGGCCAGACGAGGGCGAATTTGTGATCCGCACACCTGCGCCTGCACCGGGTGCGACGGATCTTATTGGCATGCCGCTCTCGTCGGTTGCTTCGGCTGGTGAAAATGCTCCTGCCTTGCCTGAAAATTCAGGCAAAGGTCGCCGCATCGTGTACGACCGAAAAGGACAGCGTGTCTGGGCAGTGGGCAAAGATGGCCAGATTGTTCGTTCATGGCTGGTGTCTGGCTCGATGTATAGCAACGAGGTTGCAGGCACTCACAAGGTATACAGTCGCTCTGAAGTGTCGACTGCGTGGAACGGCAAGGCGACACTCAAAAAGATGGTTCGCTGGCTAAAGACTGAACGTGGTGCCCTCGGTTTCCACGAGATCCCCATCCGTCGAAGCGACAAGAAGGTGTACCAAACCGAAGAAGAGTTGGGATTGCGTCTGTCGGGTGGATGCCAACGACAGGCCAAAGAGGACGCCGACTTCATGTGGAAATTTGCCACCGTTGGAACCCCTGTCGTCGTGTTGTAAACGACACAGACAAACGACAACTTTCCCACCTCGCATAACCGACGATCACATCGCCAATGACGGTGGTCGGACATCACAGCGCGTCTTTACTTTTTGACAAACACGTCACCATTTTCCTGTGGATAACTCATCTCTTCATTTCGCACACGCGCGCTCTAATGTCGTAGAAAC
>JBEDHS010000016.1:0-7114 GCA_041173945.1 Actinomycetota bacterium | reverse complement strand
CGCAGGTCGCGACGAATATTTCACTGGCCCCTCCCACGATGCGATGACACTTCTTCGCACCGGCTCGGCTTCAACCCACTGCGAGCATGTCGCAGCACCGATTGCCTTTGGGTTGGTTCCTTTTTCCAAGGCGGCACCAGATGTTTTCACTATTCCTGTTGCACAATTTTCAAAGACCGCAGATGGACAACGTCGACTCGTACTGGTGGGAGACAATCACGAGGATGTGTCAGACGAGCGTGTCCGCGCGTATCTGGATGATGCTCGAATGTCCCAACCACCTAGACCAAGTGGGAACAGTTTCAACGTGTCGCCGCGGACACCCATCGGGCGCTATCTCGACGCGGTAGTGGCCGCGCGTCAAGCTGTTCGTAACGGAATTTTGCAAAAAGCAGTTATTGCTCGAGACATCGAGGTCCTGGCCTCTGAACCAATTGACATCCACAGTGTCCTTCTTCGCCTCCGAGCATCTTTTGGGTCGAGCTATCGCTACTGCATGCATTCAATGATTGGTGCATCTCCAGAATTACTGGTGGAAGTGCAGGGTGGAACCGTGCGCAGCCACCCGTTGGCAGGAACAGCACCGCGCACGGGAGATCCATCAACCGATGCCACTCTTGCCGAACAACTCATCGCCAGTACAAAAGACCAGATAGAGCATCGTGTCGTTATCGACATGGTGCACGACACTCTTTTGCCGTACTGCTCGTTTCTGGACTGGGAAGCAGAACCGTCCATCGTGACCGTGGCCAATGTTCAACATCTCGGCACAGCGATTGAGGGAACTTTGACGGACCCTCCGGTAGATGTGATGACGTTGGTATCAGCGTTGACACCTACTCCTGCCCTTGGCGGATCCCCCACCCAACAGGCCATTGATTTCATCTCCGAGAACGAAATGATGGACCGAGGCTTCTACGGAGGAGCCGTTGGTTGGTGCGACGCCCATGGTCAAGGAACGTTTGCGGTCACGATCCGTTGTGCGGAAATAACCGATGATCGGCGCATCGCGCGATTGTTTGCTGGAGGAGGAATCGTGGCCGACAGCGATCCGTACTCTGAATTGGCCGAGACGCAGGCAAAATTTCAGGCAATGTTGTCGGCCATAGTGAGGCCCTAGTTAGGCGAGATTCGCTGAGACTGCGTCTGTAACCAGACGATGAACTTCATCGTGGAGCCCAACATTGATTCCGCGATCAAATCGGCACTCAATCACGATTGGGCCTTCATTGGTCAATGCTGTACGCAATTCTTCCCCACTGGAGACATCAACATGTCGTACGTTGTGAGCCTCACATAGTGAAGCGAGAACCACACCATGTGGGGTGCCGTAAATTTTCTCAAACTGTTCGTTTTCGACATGTTGAGCCTGCGGCAAGAAAGAAAAAATCGAACCACCATCGTTATTAGTGACGACGATTCGCAGGTCAACACCACGAGTCGACAGGTTCAACAAAGAATTGGAATCGTGCAGGAATGCGACATCTCCAATTAAGACATACGTCGTCTTTTGGGTCGCTACAGCGGCGCCGATTGCAGTAGAGACCACACCATCAATCCCATTGGCACCACGATTTGCGAAAACATCCACGTTGTCGAGAACATCTCCGAACCATTCGAAATCTCGTATCGGCATCGACGAAGAGACAACCAACTGAGAACCGCGCCCCATTGACTGGGACAAAACGCGTGACACAGAAATCTCTGACCAATGATGAGAGGTCCACTTGGAGATCACATCTTGAGCAATCTCATCTGAGTTTTTCCACGAAGTCAACCATTCTCCATTTACGTTCGACATGTTTTCATCACACAGTCGCGAAAACAGATGAGACGTATCACACATATACGCATGTGACACCTTGTGCAAAGGGTCTTTCACTTTGTCATCGTCATGAACTTGAACAATGTCGCACTCCAACGACGACAGCCACTGCGATAAGACTTTTGAGGCCGGTGCTTCCCCAATGGATACAACTATGTCTGGTTCGTAGCGGCGCGTCATTTCAGGAATGCGCAGCAGCGCATCAAAACCTGCAATGACATTGTCGTGCGACACTCGCACTCCACTTCTGGGATCGGCGAAAATGGGCCACCCTAAGTTTTCAGCACAACGAAGAATCTCTATGGGTGTTCGACGTCCCGCAATGAAAACACCACGGCGCTGAGAGAACATTTGCGCCAATTCAGTGACTGCAGTGGATGACAGTTCGCTCCCAAGATGAGTCGATGACCAACGTTGAGATCGTGGTGCGGGCAAGTCGCCGGGGACTCCGAATAACGGCTCATCGAACGGCAGATTGACATGCACAGGTCCAGGTGAATGGCGACGTGTTTCGTCAACGATTCGTGCCGCCAAGGCTCGCCATGTAGATGATGGAATGGCTGTTGGCACGCCAGGGTCGTGAAACCATCTCACCGCATCGCCGAACAATTTCGTTTGGTCAATCGTCTGAGGTGCGGCCACGTCACGTAGATGTGGCGGCCGATCAGCAGTACAGACAATCATGGGGATGCAACTTGCGTCAGCTTCAATGACCGATGCATAAAAATGCGCTGCAGCAGTTCCAGACGAACACAGCACGACTGCAGGAACCCCTGTAGTTACGCCGACCCCTAGAGCAGCGAAGCCAGCATTTCGCTCGTCATGAAAAATCTGCGTCGAGATTCCCGTGTGACTAACGAGCGCTAACGCCAGCGGTGTACTACGGCTACCAGGCGCCAGCATTGCATGACGCACCCCAGCACGGAACCACTCGTCGACCAGTGTTGCGCAAAATGTGGCCGAAACGGCGCCTGCTGTAGTCATGTCACCTATCGTTGGGTTCGTGAGAATTGAAATTTGGTCCGATGTTGTCTGTCCGTGGTGCTACATCGGCAAACGCCGCTTTGACGCGGCGCTCGAACGATTAAGCACAAGAATCAACACCGAGCATATAGAGGTTGTCTACCGCTCGTACCAGCTTGATCCGACCGCCCCAGAGTCGACCACGACGCCCGCAGTTGATGCCTACGCAAAGAAATTCGGTGGAGAGCAGCGCGCACTCCAAATCATCAACCACGTCACATCAATCGCCGCGGGTGACGGAATTACATTCCACATGGACAAAGCACGCCGCGCCAACACCTTGCTCGCGCATCGGGTTCTTCATTGGGTACGAGAAAATCACGGCAATGACGCGCAATCTGCGTGTAAGGAACTCTTTCTTGCCGGATATTTCAGCCGAGGACTCGATGTTTCGGACCTTGATGTCTTGGTGTCGTTATGTGCCGAAACTGGACTAGAGACAGACGGTCTCACGGAGTGGATTTCACTCGGGGGTGGAATCGAAGAAGTACACGAAGATTTTCGACAAGCAGCAGCACGCGAAATCACGGCCGTACCTTCCTATGTCATCAATGATCAGTTCATTATTCCTGGGGCTCAAGATATCGAACTGTTCGAACAAGTGATTGAAAAAATAGCAAGTCGATGAAACTTCATTCTGAATTCGTGGGATTGGGCAGGTCTATTGCTTTTCTCCACGGATTCACGCAAACGGGAAGGTCATGGCAACCAGTACTTGACGCGGCCAATTTTTCGATGAGAGCTCAACTGCTGGATGCACCTGGACATGGCAGCACACAGTTTGCAGACAGAGACTTGTCGCAAATAGCACTCGATATTGTTGAAACAATCTCGCCCGGTGTATTAGTGGGATATTCAATGGGCGCTCGTATGGCACTTCATGCAGCCCTCACGCGCTCCACCAAAATCAGCGCACTGTGCCTTATTAGCGGCACCGCAGGCCTAGAAGCGCAAGAGGAACGAGAACAGCGGGTTCAACACGATAACGATTTGGCCATTCGCATCGAGAACATTGGCGTGCCAGCGTTTATCGACGAATGGTTGGCGAATCCTTTATTTGAAGGACTCAGCGATTCGACGAATCAGCGCGATGATCGACTGCGAAACACTGCCACAGGATTAGCCACATCGCTACGGATGGCTGGTACCGGAACACAAATGCCATTGTGGGACACACTACACACCATCACCATTCCTGTTCTCATCATCGCAGGAGAACGCGATACGAAGTTCGTCAATCTTGCACACAAGTTGGCAGCCAAGATTGCCAACAGTGAACTTCATGTCATGCACGGCGTTGGGCACACCGCACATCTTGAAGATCCCCATCGTTTTGTTGAGATTCTTGAGTCGTGGTTATCCAAGTGCGATGAAAAGCCCGAATGAGAACGACGCACCAAAGACAAGCTGTGCTTTTCCGACAATTTCAAGCACCCGAATCAATCGAGCACCTTCTGCCTTGTTCAGTACTTCTCGCACACCTGGGATGACGGCAATACAGCCACACCAGCCAAGCAGAACCCAAGCATTTGTCAGTATTGCCACCCACAACACAGCAACTGCTGCAACAACAAAGAGCGACACAAAGAACACTCGCGTGGGTTGATCACCCATCTTCACAGCCAATGTCTTTTTGTTGGACAGTTCGTCACCTCGTCTGTCTCGTAAGTTATTGACCACGAGAAGCGCACAGGCAAAACTGCCCACCGCAATGCTGGCGAGCACCGCCACCGCAGTGATCTGTTCGGAGATAACGAATTGTGTTCCGACAGTTGCAATCACTCCAAAGAAAAGAAAAACAAACACTTCCCCCAAGCCTGCATAGCCATAGGGTCGAGGTCCGCCGGTGTAGGTCCACGTAGCCACCATCGCACACAATCCGACGAGAAGAATCCACCACGAGGTCACCGCGGCGAGCATCAGACCGACTACAGCAGCAACACCAATCATCGAGAAAGCAGCTTTTTTCACCACCGATGGCCTCACCAAGCCAGACCCGACCAACCTGAGAGGTCCCACACGGTTGTTGTCGGTGCCGCGAATTCCATCTGAATAATCATTTGCATAATTCACGGCCACTTGGAGCGACACACTGACTACTAAAGCCCCAAGAATCCGCCACCCGGAAGAAACAGAGATGCTCTCAACCGCGGCAGCCCCCACAACCACCGGCACCACAGCAGCCGGCAGAGTTCGAGGTCTGGCACCTACATACAACAGATGCATCAAAGATGTGGGCTGTGACTCCTGAGACGCCATTCCCTAGTGTCGCATGCCAATACGCTGAATGCGTGAATGAGTTGATTTGCCTTGATATGCCGTGCGGGCAGGAGATAGTTGATCGTATTCAGAAAGCATGGGAGAACGGAGATGCCGTCTTTCCGCTCAATCAACAAGCGCCGCTTCCACTGAAGAAGCAGCTCATTGAGGCCGCGCGACCCACTCGAATCGTCACTCTTGACAATGAAACATCCCATGAAGGACAACCTGTCGAGACGGGTGACGGCGTGGTGATTGCAACGAGTGGGACTTCTGGAGAACCCAAGTGTGTCGTTCTCACACTCGATGCATTGACGGCAAGTGCGGTTGCATCACATCGTCGATTAGGTATTGATGCAGAAGATGCGTGGCTGTGCTGTCTTCCACCATCACACGTCGGTGGTTTTGGAGTCATTGCACGCTCACTTCTTACCTCGACACGGCTTATCGTCCAAGATGGATTCTCGGTTGATGGCTACAACACTGCCGCCGATAATGGAGCAACATGTGTCTCCCTAGTTGCAACTGCTTTGAAGCGAGTAGACCCACAGAGATACACCACAATTTTGCTGGGAGGGTCAAGGCCACCTACTGATCTTCCAGCAAACTGCACAACCACGTACGGGATGACTGAATCTGGAGGTGGTGTTATCTACAACGGAGTCGCACTAGACGGAGTTGAGATCGATGTCCGCGAGGGAATTATTCACCTGCGTAGCGCAATGCTGATGCGCACCTTTCGAGATGGCACTTCTCCCATCGACTCCGATGGCTGGCTCTACACGGGAGATGCGGGGTTCATCGATGCACAAGGAAAACTCTTCGTCGAAGGACGAGTCGGCGATCTCATCATCACTGGCGGGGAAAACGTATGGCCCGATCAAGTGGAGCAAGCAATCAACTCACATCCGTCTGTGGCGGAAAGCTGCGTTGCATCACTTCCCGATCCTGAATGGGGCCACATTGTGTCGGCATGGATTGTGCTGAATGTGGGCGCGACACTGACCCTCGACGATGTTCGTCATCATGTGAAACAAACGCTTCCCGCCTACTGTGCGCCCCGCCAAATTCACATTGTGGGCGCAATTCCACGCACCTCACTTGGAAAAGCACAACGACATCTTCTTCAGCGTGAGCAGATTCAGAAGTAGGTGTCTCTATTCTTCGAGCGTGTCAAGACCCGCATCGACGACAGAGGGCTTCAAACGAATCGCGGTGATGCGTCGACCCTCGACACCTTCAACAATCAAATGCCACCCATCAACTGCGATTGACTCGCCAATTTCAGGCACATGTTCGAGTGTGCCAAACATGTATCCACCGACAGTGTCGTATTCATCTTCATCCAGTGACAATTTGAAATGATTATTGAAGTCAGAGATGGACATGCTGGCATCCACCATCGATTCCCCGTTGGGTAACTGCTGGATATCGGGCACTTCTTCGTCGTGTTCGTCAACAATCTCTCCGACTAATTCCTCGAGACAGTCCTCAAGAGTGACAAGCCCTGCGATACTGCCGTACTCGTCGGCGACGATTGCCATGTGAAAGTGCTCTTTTTGCATCTCACGCATCAACTTGGCAACAGGTTTGTTCTCAGGAATAATGACGGCTGAACGCACAAGCGTGTCAACAATCGCCTCACCGGCGCCAGCGCGAATTTGGCGCATTAAATCCTTGGCGTAGACGATGCCCAAAATGTCCTCGTTGCCGTCATCGTCTTCCTTGAAGACGGGCAGACGACTGACGCCATGTTCGAACGCCTCATCTAGGGCTTCGTCTATCGACATTCCGGCATCTACAGACACAAAATCGGGACGAGGGCGCATGATCTCACGCACCACGGTGTCTCCGAATTCAATAATGGATTCAATCAATTCGCGTTCTTCGTGTTCAATGATCTCTTCTTGTGCAGCTGCTTCGACAATTCCCAAGAACTCTTGTTCACCAATGAACGGGCCTTGCTCGAGCCCCTTACCCTTTACAACAACATTTGTCAGACCGATG
>JBEDHS010000015.1:0-2989 GCA_041173945.1 Actinomycetota bacterium | reverse complement strand
CTGTATGACGAAGTGGCTACATACGACGACATTGAAAATCTTGCCGAATGGGCACCGACCATCTATGTCGACATTGCCGGCAATAACTCGGTGACGACACGAGTGCATGCACATTTTTCTGATGCACTCCAGCACTCGATGAAAATTGGTGCGACACATTGGGACCAAGGCGGTCAACTAGGTGACCTCGCCGGACCTATCCCTCAGTTCTTTTTCGCCCCTACTCAACTGGCCAAGCGCGGCAAAGAATGGGGCCGCGACGTGCTGAACACTCGGCTCGAATCGTCACTTCGCACATTTATCGATGATTCCAACCGTTGGCTGCATGTCGAGGAATCACGCGGTGGTGATGAACTGATGCGTGTGTATCACTCACTGATCTCGGGCGAGAGTCGACCTGAACTAGGCCACATCATCATTCCGTAAAGAACACTTATCTCAAGGGGGCACACAATGAGCAAATATTCACCAAGTTATGGTCAAGTCAATAAGGAGTACGCCAAGAAATTGTTCCTGACTCCACCAGAAGAAGATGGCCCCGTCTGGATGGTCAACTTAATGAAGTACCGCGACCAAGCTGTGTACACAGATGGAACAACTGGCGTGTCGGGACGTGAAGCAGACGATCGATATGCACCGGTGAAGATTCTGCGCGAGATAGGTGCCGCCGTTACTTTCTTCGGAGATGTGATCGCCACTCCATTTGGTGATGGGACGAAGTGGGATCGTGTCGGAGTTGTGAAATACCCCACCCGACGTTCTTTTATTGAGATGCAAAATCGACAAGATTTTCAAAAGAAACATGAACACAAAGACGCGGGAATGGAATTCACGTTTGTGATTGGTTGTCAACCAATGGATCCACAGCCAAGTCTTCGTCCTGACCCGTCACTGTGGCCCACTCTTGAGCATGCACCCACCGACGAAGACGGACCGATTGTTGTGGTGCACGTCGTGCGTTATGAAGACGGTCTGTATGACGACATGGTGGAGTACCAGAACACAGCAGCAATCTCGACTGCAAAAGTTGGGGGAGGCGCAGCTGCATGGTTCAACGTCGAAGGAACAATCATGGGCGATGGTCGCAAGTGGGATCAGGTGCGCTTCAATGCATTCCCATCGCTGCGAGCATTCACCGAAACTGTGGTGAACGATCCACAGCGATTGGAAGCACAAAAAGAACACCGCGAACGCGCAATTGCCGACACCTACACAATGATTGTGCGTCCCTCTATTGACACTTTCACCACCGACGGACCGGTGTAGAAACGCGATTTACTTCGTGCCGAGCGGCTTAAAGAAGCCCTCCGGGGCGACAACGTCATCGCGAGTCAATTCATGAATCGAAGATTTACCGAGCCCTAACAGCGTTGAATCGATTCCGTTGCGGAGTAGATCCAACACGTTTTCCACTCCTGCTTGACCATTGGCAGCAAGTCCCCACAAGTAAGCGCGACCAATCATCACTGCACGGGCACCAAGGGCAAGTGCCTTCACTACGTCGCTGCCTCGACGCACTCCACCATCGAGAAGAACTTCAATCTGTGAACCAACAGCGTCTGCAACTGCTGGTAGCGCACGAATAGGCGCAGGTGTTCCATCGAGGTTGTTTCCTCCATGGTTCGACACCGACAACGCAGTCGCACCAAGGTCGACGACACGTTTTGCATCATCAACACGGCTAACACCTTTCACCATGAAAGGTCCGCCCCACTGCTCGCGCAACCATGCGATGTCTTCCCACGTGGGAAGCGGTGTTTGCATCCATTCGTAATAGGCACCAAAAAATGTGGGTGCCTTCTCGCCAGGCTTTTGCATATTCGGTGCAGTCAAGTCCGGGATGCGACCGGTCTTTGCAAATCTCCACAACCAGCCCGGCTTCACGATGACTTCCGGCGCCAATTTGATTGCCGCTTTAATGTCAATCTTCTCGGGAATCCAGGGGCTGCCCCAATCACGACCGTTCGAAAAAGACCAATCCAAAGTGACGATCAATCCGTTTGCCCCCGCTGCACGGGCGCGTTCCATGCGATGAATGAGCGCGTCTTTGTCGCCGCACCAATACATCTGAAAAAACGTTTTGTCATTTGCTGCCGCGACTTCTTCCACCGACTTTGAAGCAAAAGAACTCAAGCCCATCGGGATACCGCGATTTTGTGCCGCACGAGCAATTGCAACTTCACCTTGAGGGTGAACTGCTTGCACGCCAGTCGGCGAGATAAGAACAGGCATCGAAATCTCTTGACCCATGACAGAGGTATTCATGGTGCGGGTGTTCGAGAGCCCAGCGATGTGCGGTGCGAACCCAAGTAGATCGAACGAGGCCAAGTTGTCGGCGCTAGAGAGACCCTTTTCAGACCCCGCAATAAGAGCGCCGTAGACAGATTTCGGAAGGGATGCCTTTGCGCGACGCTGTGCCTCTGCAACCGTCTCAAACCATTCGTTTGCCATGTCCTCACGCCTTCTCAGATTGGGAAATTCTCAGTGTACCGAAACAGCCCTATTCGCTCGCCTAGTTTGGAGCCGTGTCGACAACAACATTGCTTATCGTGCTCGACATTGTGGGAATTGCGGTGTTTGCAGTCTCGGGTGCGCTGGCCGCTGTTGACAAAAAGCTTGATTTATTCGGCGTTATTTTCTTGGCGGTTGCGACAGGAATTGGTGGCGGATTCATTCGTGATGCGTTACTCGGTGCAACCCCAGCAGCCGGATTGACAGACTGGCGATACGTTGCAACTCCCGCCATCGCAGGTCTCGTTGTGTTTTACATTCATCCCACCGTTTCACGGTGGTCGCGATTGTTTTTGCTGGCTGATGCAGCCGGGCTTGGATTGTTCGCCGTTGCCGGAACACAAAAGGCAATTGAATTTGGAGTTGGCCCCGTGGGGTCATCGGCAATTGGCATCTTGACCGCGATTGGCGGTGGCATGATTCGCGATGTTCTCGTGCGCGAGATTCCCGCGGTCCTCCATCGCGAGATATACGCCAC
>JBEDHS010000014.1:0-6691 GCA_041173945.1 Actinomycetota bacterium | reverse complement strand
GACATCACCAAATTAATGATGATGCAAACATCGATTCCCCAAACTGATGTGTCGGTCGAAGTTGCCGAAGAAATAAAAAGAATCACTCAGTAGCGAAGCGTTGCGAACGATCCGACGACGTTAACTTCGCCGTCAACACCACTCCGATGAGTGCCGCAGCTGCACCGCTGAGCAACGCATATGCATAACTTTGCACCACACCACTGCTCGCGGTCATCTCGTGAATCGAAATCATCACAGTTGAACCGAGCACGGCTCCCATTTGGCTGAGAAGTTGCTGCATTGCACCCGCCACACCGACAGTCTCATCATCAACAGAGTTTGCAACAAGTGCACCCAATGCGGGGCCCGCGATACCGAAGCCAATGCCGGACAATGCAAGACCAAAGGCAATCATGAAATCGGACGCTCCTGTGTCGAGCGTGCCCAAAATAATCATTGATGCGACAATGCCAAGTGCACCAACGAGACCCGAGATGCGCTCGCCGACACGCATGGTGAAAAAGCTGCCTAACGGTGCGGTGATCGAAAACGACAATGGTCTAGCAATGACCAACCAACCGATATGTGCTGGTGAAAATCCAAGTCCAATTTCCAACATTTGTGGAACAACAATGAACCCACCCATGTAGGCAAAGTTCAACAATGACTGAATCGCGATAGGGAAAATAATGTTTGGCGTCTTCAGCCACGACAGGGGCATAAGTGGTGCTTCGGCTTTGCGTTCGACGCGCACGAACCACCACAACGACAAAAACGATGCGATGAAGCACGAGAGAATCAACGGCGACGTCCACCCCCACGAGTGACCACGGTTGACACCCAGCAACAACAATGTTGCACCCAAACCAAGCGTTACCGACCCCAAAACGTCGAACTTGACTTCATCGGCGCGTGATGTCTGCGGCAATAATCTCCACGCAACAAGACCGGCACCAATCAACAGCGGTGTCTGAATCACAAAAATCATTTGCCATCCAATGGTGGCCACCAGTGGTCCGCCTAGAACAACACCAAGAACTGGTGCGCCAGCCGTCGTGAAACTCCACAGTCCAAGTGGTCGAACACGTTCGTGAGGTTCAAACAATCTGTTGATGTAGGCCATTGCGGCCGGGCCAGTTGCTGCACCGGCGACGGCCGAGAGCAATCGGAATGTGACCATAGAGATGGCATTCCAAGCAAACACGGTGGCTAATGCGAACAGACCAGAGAACAACAAGCCATAGACATAGACCTTTTTATGGCCGTACAAGTCACCGATTTTTCCGTACGCAGGCCCCACCACACCAAATGCCAACATCGGCCCGGTGATCGACCAGTTCAACACCGACACCGTCGAGTTCAAGTCTTTCGAAATGGTCTCTAACGACACCACCAAGATGGTGATTGTCGAACTTGTGGTGAACAATCCTGCCAGAACAACGAATAACGTCGCCCACTTGCGCGTGAGTCCCACTTTTCTCGCGATACGCCGAGGAATCATCTGTGTCCAGGGGACAACAGAGATTTCATCGACACCGGCTTGCTCGAGCGTGATCGTCTCACGCCCGTGCGGGGTCAATATCTCGCGATCACGTTGAGGGGGGTTCATGGGCGACTACTTACAGTAGTTGCCTATTTGTTGATTTGTGCAGCCATTGCATTGAGCGCTGTTGTGAGTTCTGACACCTTCCAGCGGTCATTTTGCTCAACAGTTTCAGCACGTTCCCAACTACGAATACGAGTCACTTCGCCGGCTTTCACAAAGAACGTCTCGCCAGTGAATGCGCACGCCTCTGATGCGAGGTACGCAACCAGCGGAGAGATATTTGCGGGATCCCATTCGTCGAATTGTGCAGCATTCGACGGTGCTGCGATGCGATCGCCAAGACCTGGCGTGGCTTCGGTCAAACGTGTGCGTGCAGCAGGCGCAATCGAGTTGCTCTTCACGTTGTAGCGCGACAGTTCCTTGGCCAAGATTTGGCTGAATGTGGCGATGCCAGTTTTTGCCGCGCCATAGTTCGACTGACCTGGGTTTGCAAACAAACCCGACGTTGACGAAGTGTGCACAATATTTCGGGGCTTTGTCACTCCTGCTTTGTGTTGTTCGCGCCAATATGCCGCAGCCCAGCGCGATGGTGCGAAGTGACCCTTCAGGTGCACAGCAATCACAGCATCCCATTCGGCTTCTGACATGTTCACCAACACGCGGTCGCGCAAGATTCCCGCGTTGTTCACCAAAATGTCGAGATCACCGAATGTTTCCACCGCCATGTTGATCATGCGCTGGGCACCTTCCCAGTCTGCGACGTTGTCGTAGTTAGCAACGGCTTGTCCACCCATTGCCGCAATTTCATTCACCACTTGTTGCGCCGGTGTTGCGTCTTCGCCTGTGCCGTCGTTCGCGCCACCTAGATCGTTCACAACAACTTTCGCGCCTTCAGCTGCAAACAGAAGCGCGTGTTCGCGACCAATGCCGCGTCCTGCGCCCGTAATAATTGCAACGCGTCCGTCTAATGCACCCATAGTTCCTCCTTGAACGTCGACACCATCGGTGTCAGAGTCGACACTAGGGGAACTTCAAGTCAACTTTCTTACCGACGACGACTCGGTCGAAGTTTCGGACCACTTTGCCATCAATGGAGGCAGAGACGAGACCTCGCGACTTGTTACCGGTGACGGTTCCAATGAGCATGCCGTTTTGCAAGAGGCGCTGTTCGACCACGGTGTAGACCTGGCCATAGATGAACGGCAGCGGCGTGAAGCGCTGACCCGAAGAAATCGTGATCGTCACCGCACTGCCGCGAGCTACTTGTTCCCCTGCTGCAGGCAGCTGCACCGACACTTTGCCGGATGCAATTTCGGGGTGTGGCGCATTGGGAGTCTGGGTGACCACAAGACCAAGTGCGTTCAACTCAGCCGTTGCTTCCTCAAGTGTCTTGTTCGTGAGATCGGGCACTGTGCGCGGCGCTGGACCAGAGGAAACATTGACAGCGACAGTTGTGCCCTTCACCACCTGATCTCCCACTTTCAACGTGGGTTGATCGGGAATGCTCCAGGACACCACGGTGCCAACAGCAATGTTTTCATCGGGGACATCTGCCTGTTCGGGCTCCAGCCCCAACGCTTCCAGTTTGGCGATTGCTTCAGTCCCCGTCAGCCCTGTCACTTCAATCAAAGTCGACAGCGTGCGACCTTCAGAGATGAACAAGGTGATTGAATCGCGCTTGGCAACTTGCGTACCTGTGACCGGGTCGGTGCGAATCACCTCTCCGGTGTCGACCTCGTCGCTGCGCTCTTTAACGATGGTGATGCCCCAACCAAACTCGGCAATTTGGTTACGCGCTTCAGCTTCCAGAACGCCCACTAGAGCGGGAACGGGATTCTTCGGGTTCAACACCGTGAACCATGCGCCAGCAAATCCGCCCAGCAACACCACCAATGCAACGACGCCATAGCCGATACGACGACGCCATTTCTTCTTTGGCACTTCCACTTGAGACGTGGGATCTTGCGAGGAAAGTTCTTGCAATGTCTCCACATCAACAGTGATTGGTCCTGTGTCATCGCCGCCGATTGTTAGAGGAACGAGATTCGGATCTGTGGGATCAATGATTGCGACCGGAATTGGACCCGTTGGTGATTCGATCACTGGAGTTGTGCGAATCAGAATTGGTTGGTCAGGTGCAACATTGGCAACAGGTTCCACATTGCTGAAATCAGGACGCGGTGCAGGTTGAGTAGGTTCACCTGTTGCATCGGCACTGAACAATCCGCCACCAACAATGTCGATTGGAGTTGGACGCGCCATTTTTTCAGCAGACTGCACAAGTGCTTGTCCCATCTCGCGTGGAGTGAAACGTTCACTTGCATCGGGTCGACCAGCGCGTTCGAGTACTTGAGCCAATGCTCCGAAATCAGCGCTGACGGGCAACAACTTTCCTGCTCGTTGAGCAAATGTTGCCGCCACGGTGTCGGCGGCAAACGGAACTTCGCCAGTCATTGCTTCCACCAAGATGAGAGCCAGCGAATAGATATCTGACGACGCACCTCGAGTGCCACCCTCGGCAAGTTCGGGCGCTCCGTAGTGAGCCTGTTCAAGACCCAAATCTTCAAAAGCACGAACGGGGGCTCCAAAGCCCACCACTCGGACACGACGGTCCAACCCGAATACCAAGCGGGATGGGCGCAAGTCGCCGTGGACAACACCTTGTTTGGCAGCCGCATCGAGTGCCCGGCAAACATCAATACCGACGATCAATGCCTGAGACGGGGTGAGGCGGCGACCACGATCCAGAAACTCTCGCAATGATCCACCTGCGAGTCGTTCAGCAACGATGTAGACGTAGCGCTCGCCGTCGACAGTGGCTTCGCCGTGGTCGATCACATTTTCAATACAGGGGTGACGCAACGTGGATGCGACTTCTGCCTGTTGTTCAAAAACGGCTAGGGCATCATTTTGTGTGGTGCTTCCCAGGGCGGGGTTCACCAAACGCTCGAGCGGTGTCACACGGATCGAGACCATCTCATTTGTCGAGAGGTCAGTTGCATCAAACAGCGAGGATCCTGATACCGACAATGCAGCTTCGGCGCGTACCTGGCCCAGTTCGTATCGGCCGCCAAGGACGGTTCCGGACATGTTCTCTGGCTCGTTCATGACCCATACGAACCTAGCGTGTGACTAGAAAATAGGTGTATCGGGGTCAAAAAACCGCAAGAATGACCCCGTGAAACGCCGAATTGACAAGCAAAAGCTCCTCATGAGCGCCGGAATTAGCCTCGGATTAGTCCTTGTCATCTTGGGGGCCCAGAGCGCCTCGACCGGCCGGGAAGCCCAAAACATCCCCGAGGCCATCGAGCGGATGTCGCCCGGGCCTGGAGATCAGGTTCTGCAACAAAGCCAAATTCTCGTCGACTTCATCGATGGCTACGAAGCCTCCCTCACCGTGGACGGTATTGAGATACCCACGACTCGTCTCGATGAATTGTCCTCTGAAGGCAACACCTTGGAGCCAGGGTCACAGCTCAACATTCCCCCCACCGCGATCTATGACCCGGGTAACTACACAATTAGTTTCTTGCCGCAACAAGGGGCACCCATTGAGACATTTTCGCAAGGGCTTCACACCGTTGTTGTTCGCTATTGGAAAGTGATCGACGGTCCAGAAAAAGCACGAACATTTAGTTGGGAATTCCAAGCCAACTAATTCACGCGCACTACGACGGCAACTCGCCGGTCTGTAGCAAAATCTCGAAACCTTGTTCGTCAAGTACGGGAATTTTTAACTGCTCCGCCTTGGTGATTTTGCTGGCGCCCGGGGATTCACCCACCACAACAGCAAATGTTTTCGCACTCACACTGCCCGGGCTCTTGCCTCCTCGGGCTTTGATTGCAGCTTCTGCGCCTTCTCGCGAATAGTTCGCAAGTGTGCCGGTAACAACCACAGCTTTGCCGACAAGTGTCTGAGGTTCATCACTGACAACAACATGTCCAAATTCGACTCCGGCACGACGCAGCTTTTCAATCACTGCGCTGTTGGATGGCTGGGCGAACCATGTCGCAATGGATTCAGCAATGACCGTCCCCACTCCATCAATTGCCGAGAGTTCATCGGTTGATGCGTGAGCAATTGCATCGAGTGTGCCAAAAGTAGACGACAATGAATCTGCAGCAGCTGGACCAAGGTGTTTGATGCCAAGTGCCGTCAACAGTTTCGGAAGTGGTCGAGATTTTGACGCGGCAATTGCATCGACCAGATTTTGTGCACTGAGTTGGGCGAAACCTTCCAGTGTCAGTAGCTGCTCAACGGTCACTGAATACAAATCACCAACATCTTCAACAAGTCCCGCATCAGATAATGCGAAAACTGTGCGCTCGCCCAATCCTTCAATGTCCATTCCGCCACGTGAGGCGAAATAAATAATTCGTTGATCACGCTGAAATGGACATGCAGGCTCAACACAGCGCGTATCGGCTTGATCTTCCACTTTGACCAAAGTGGATTTCAGAGAGCACGGACACTGTTCTGGAAACACCCACTCTTTGGAATTCTTCGGACGCTTCGACAACACCGGTCCAACTACTTCGGGAATGACATCTCCAGCTTTTCGTACGACCACTGTGTCACCAGGGCGCACATCTTTCGCCGCCACCTGATCGCGGTTATGCAACGTTGCCATCGACACTGTTGATCCACCGACAAACACCGGTTCAAGAACAGCGAAGGGAGTCACTCGTCCAGTACGACCAACAGAAATCTGGATATCGCGCAGCAGTGTGTGTTTTTCTTCGGGAGGAAACTTAAACGCAATTGCCCACCGCGGAGCACGCGACGTGAACCCGAGAGTCTCACGTTGTGCCAAGTCATCAATCTTGACAACTGCACCGTCAATTTCGTAACCCAATTCATGGCGTCTTTCTTGCCATTGTCGACAAAAAGAGATGACCTCTTCAAATGAATCCACCACGGTGATCTCTGGGTTCACCGGGAATCCCAGATTGTTTAGAAACTGCAACGTGTCGTGGTGGCTAGAAAACTCGGGGCCTCCGACTACTTCACCGAGTTGATACGACCACAAGGAAAGGTCGCGTTGTGCGGTAATTGCGGGGTCTTTTTGACGAAGGCTCCCTGCGCCTGCATTGCGCGGATTGACGGGCACTGCAAGTGGCGCGCGGCCTTTTTGTGCACGTTCGATGTTTTCTTGTTGTCGA
>JBEDHS010000013.1:0-4019 GCA_041173945.1 Actinomycetota bacterium | reverse complement strand
CCCCAACCCTTTGATCCGAAGTCAAATGCTCTATCCGTTGAGCTACGGACGCAGTCCCTTCAGGATAGGGGCTAAACCAGCACGAAGGCTCAAGCACACCTCGTCGTAATAGACTTCATATTCATGCCCCCCGACACGGAGAATGACATTTCCAGTCATTTAGACGCCCTTGAGGCAGAAGCAATCTGGGTCCTCCGGGAAGCATTTTCTGCTTTTCAAAAACCCGTCATCCTCTATAGCGTCGGCAAAGACTCGAGTGTGTTGCTTCACCTCGCACGTAAAGCGGTCTTTCCTGCCCAACTCGAGGTTCCTGTTCTGCACATTGACACCACGTGGAAATTCGCCGAGATGATCAAGTTTCGCAATTCCCTCGCCGAACAACTGGGCCTCAACCTTCTTGTTCACACCAATGCTGCCGGTGTTGCAGACAATGTCACCCCCTTTTCCTACAACGCCGATGAATACACACGCATCATGAAGACTGTTGCGCTTCGTGAAGCACTCGATATGCACGGATTCGACCTCGCAGTAGGTGGTGCTCGCCGCGACGAGGAACGTTCGCGCGCAAAGGAAAGAATTTTCAGTCTCAGAGAATCGGGACACCGTTGGAATCCACGCTCGCAACGACCCGAGTTTTGGAGAACGGTCAACTCGCACCTCGCCGAAGGTCAAACAATGCGAGCGTTCCCATTGTCGAACTGGACGGAACTTGATGTGTGGCGATACATCCGTCGAGAAAACATTGACATTGTCTCTCTGTATTTCACCGAAGCACGACCAACAGTGGTGAGACAGCAAAAACTAATTGTTGTTGACGATGACCGATTCGAATTGAACCCTGGCGAGACCACCGAGATGCGAGAAGTTCGATTCAGAACTCTTGGGTGTTATCCGTTGACCGCTGGAGAAGAATCGAAGGCGTATTCCTTAGACGACATCATTCATGATCTCGAGACAACACGATTATCTGAACGTGCAGGTCGTCTTATCGATGGCGAGGGCATGTCGTCGATGGAAGCCAAAAAAGTTGAGGGATACTTTTGAGCGCCACAACACATTCCTATATCCCACAGATTGTTGTCTGTGGCGCTGTTGACGATGGAAAGAGCACCCTCATCGGGCGAATGCTCGTCGAAACGAACAGTGTCCCTCTGGATGAAATTCAGAAGATTACAAAAAACGGCGTCACTGATTATTCGCTTCTCACCGATGGATTAGTCGCAGAAAAAGAACAAGGCATCACCATCGACGTCGCCTATCGCTATTTTCAAACCCCACGTGGCACTCGCGTCCTTCTTGCCGACTCGCCCGGACACGAGCAATACACGAGCAATACACGCGCAATATGGCCGTTGCAGCAGCAAACGCCGACATTGCTCTCATCCTGATCGACCTCACAAAGGGCGTCCGAGAACAAACAATCAAACATCTCACCGTGTCGTATCTGATGGGAATTCGCACGTTCATCGTGGCACTCAACAAGATCGACCAATTCACCGATGCTGCCGAGTTAGCAAACATCGTCGAAGGTGCATCTGTGAAATTGCGAAATGTTCTGGCAGAGTATGAAGCACAAAACGACGAGACGGGAATGACTGCGCTGACGTTTATTCCCATCTCTGCACTCTCGGGAACCAATATTGCCGACTCAAGCCCTTCAGCGTCGCAATCATTGCTCGACCTTATTGATGAAGCAGTTTCGACAGCAACAAGAAGTGCAAAAGAAGATGTGCGACTTCCTGTTCAGTCAATTCTTCGCGATGGCGACATTCGTTTTTATGCCGGAACACTCAGCAGTGGATCTCTAAAGAAAAATCAGACGGTCACCACATGGCCATCACTTCATACGGCCACAGTCACGAAGATCTACGTTGGCATGAACGAAGTGGATGAAGCAACGAGTGGCCAGGCGGTTGCGATCACCTTTGATCGACAGATCGACCTCGCACGCGGAGATGTTGTTGTGGGCGATAATGCTGATGCGCTGCTGAAGATGACTTCTCGACGACATCTCGTGGATCTTGTGTGGATTAGCGATCAACCTTTCTCTGCAGATCGTTCGTATCTGCTCAGAATCGGGCCAACGTCTGCGCCTGTCACAGTTTCTAAACTGATTTCCAAGTACCAACTCGACAACACGAACACACCAAGCCTGAAAGACATTGGCAAGAACGACATTGCCCGCGTTGAAATCTCGACTGCGTTTCCGTTGTTGATCGATTCCTATCGTCGTAATCGTTCAACAGGAGGCTTCGTCCTGTGTGATCGCGCAACCGGGGAAACAGTCGCCGCTGGAATGGAGTTGCAGCCACTGCAGTCGACCAACTCGGTGTTCAGCCACGATTTTTCAACGACCCGCGATCAACGTCAACAACAAACCGGTTTTCGCTCTGGTGTTATCTGGCTCACCGGTTTGCCGAGTTCAGGAAAGAGTTCAATCGCCGATGAATTGACGTCGTTGCTCCTCCAAGATGGTGCACTCGCGTACGTGCTCGACGGTGACTCGCTCCGCCAAACACTGAGTTCCGACTTGGATTTCTCGCCCGAGAGTCGTTCTGAAAACGTTCGCCGTGTTGGACACGTGGCACATATCTTGATGGATGCCGGCGTCATTGTTGTTGTTGCATTGGTGTCACCGTTTTCAGCTGATCGCGACAAAGTCAAGAGTCTGTTTGCTGACGACGATTTTGTTGAAGTCTTTGTCGACACTCCGCTCGACGTCTGTATGCAACGAGACCCTAAAGGGCTGTATAAAGAATCGCGTACCACCCAGACCAATCAGATGACGGGTGTGGGACAAAACTACGAGAAGCCCGACAATCCCGATTTCCACCTTGATGGAACACGATCGATACGAGATAACGCGTTATTGATCCGTGAATGGGTGCTTCGTCGCCGTCTCTAGTTTTCCCCACTAAGGTTCGCCCTCTATGGGTTTATTAGAAGGCAAAGTCGCTCTCGTTACCGGCGCAGGAAGTGGCCTCGGTCGTGAATACGCGCTATCGCTCGCACAACACGGCGCTGCGATCGTGGTGAATGATTACGGCGCAAACGTGCTCGGTGAACATCAAGGGCTGCGTTCCGCCGACGACGTCGCACAACGCATTATCGCCGCCGGTGGTGCAGCAATTGCCAACACTGCAAGCGTTGCTGATTGGTCGGGTGCAGAATCGATGGTGCACGATGCCGTTCGTCATTTTGGTCGACTCGATATCGTCATCAACAACGCCGGCAACAACCGACCGTCGTCTTTAGTCAACCTTTCTGAAAAAGACGTTGATAGTCATCTTGATATTCACTTAAAAGGCACCCTCGCAGTCAGCCACTTTGCAGCACACCACTGGAACGAGGTTGGTCGTGGTCAACACCGCGCCATCGTCAACACCACATCAGCAGTTGGCTTGCACCCGAGCCCTGGCGGTGGCGTCTATAGCGCGGTGAAATCAGCAATTGCTGCACTCACCGTTAGCCACGCTCAAGAACTCGCACCACTTGGTGTGCGCGTCAATGCTCTTGCGCCTGCTGCACGTACTCGCATGGTGAAAGATTCGCCGGGCGTATTGGCGCTGATGCCAGAGACCGATGGATTTGATCGTCACGCTCCCGAACACAACGCACCGTTAGTCGCTTATCTCGCCAGTTCACTCAATAAATTCACCGGTCGAATTTTTGCTATTGAAGGACCAGACGTTGCTATCTACTCGCCATTCACTGTGGAGAAAGATTGGTCGACAGATGGCCCGTGGACGCCTGAATCACTTGCGGATGTATTCGCCGATGTCGACCCGCGAATCACTACCCGCGCGTTTTTCCCTAATGGAGTTGTGAAACACCCTGTTCCGTCGGGGCGAACCTTACGTGCGTTGATGTGATCTAGCGGGTCACTGTCACGCGAATCGATGTGCTCATCGCGGGGTAACCACCACGCTTTGCCACACTCAATCTCACTGTGCAGCGTCCGCGCTTGGTTGGTGCCACCAATCGAGTGCCCGAAATGCGACAACTTCCCGACGTCACCT
>JBEDHS010000012.1:0-3560 GCA_041173945.1 Actinomycetota bacterium | reverse complement strand
GCATCGACATCCAAGGTGTAGTGGTATTCCTCGTGGCGCACCACACGCAAAAGCGCGACGATATGACCCGTTGGTTCCAGCAACAGACTGTGCGTTGACTGGCCCACTTCCAGTGTTGCGATGTCTTGGGCTAATTGTGAATGAAGAAATGCTCCCGCATCACCACCTCGGACCGACACAACATCACGAGCAATGTCTGCCCACACAATGTTGCCGCTCATGCTTGAGTTCCTGCGCGTCGCCGTTTCTGTGTCATTCGACGTGCAGCGGGCACAGTGGCCAACAATGCGCGTGCTTTGTTATGACACTCGAGGTCTTCATCGGCAGGATCACTATCTGCGACAATTCCCGCACCCGCTTGCAAGCTCGCACCTGTAGGACCAACAAACATGGTTCGAATCGCAATTGCTGTATCGAGATTCCCGGAGAAATCGACATAGCCCACCACCCCTGCATACGGACCACGCTTCACCGGCTCGAGATCATCGATAATTTCCATGGCGCGCACTTTTGGCGCACCACTCACAGTTCCGGCTGGAAGCGTTGCACGTAAAACATCGATAGGTCCAAGACCCTCATTCAAATCTCCAGAGACCTGCGATGTGAGATGCATGACATGGCTGTAGCGCTCGAGCGACATCAGCTCGTCCATATTGACGCTTCCGTATTGTGCGACTCGTCCCACATCGTTTCTTGCAAGATCGACCAACATCACATGTTCTGCAATTTCTTTGGGGTTCTCCCGAAGTTCTGCTGCCAGTCGACGATCATGTTCATCGGTAGTGCCTCGCTTACGTGTTCCGGCAATAGGGCGAGAAATAACTTTGCCGTTGAGTAACTGCACCATCGGCTCAGGAGACCCACCCACGATTGTCAGATCTGGTTGCTTCACGTAATACATATACGGACTCGGGTTCACCTGGCGCAGCACTCGATAGACATCGAACGGGTCAGCATCGAGTTGAATGTCGAAGCGTTGCGACAACACCACTTGGAAAATATCTCCCGCCCGAATGTGCTCTTTTGCAACATCAACGGCACGTCGATATTGGCCATTTGGCATTGACGAAACCGTTTCTGGCAATTGTTCTCCAGGTTCGGGTGGTTCAACTGCGACATAGGCAAGAGGACGAGACAGATCATCGACCGCCGAGCGAACACGCTGCACAGCTTGTTCGTAAGCCTTTTCGATTTGATCGGCACTCAGACCAGCGACCGGAACACTTTCCAGCAGATACACGCGTTGACGCCAGTGGTCGAATGCTGCAAGCGATCCAATGACACTGATGGATGCATCTGGGACACCGCGGTCGTCTCGGGGAACGTTCGGCAGATGTTCAATTTCTCGCACGACGTCATATCCGAGATGTCCCATCAGTCCGCCCTGTAACGGAGGTAAGTCGGGGAAAATTGGTGCCCTATAGATGCGCAACAACTCTTCCATTGCGGCCAACATTCCCTTGTCTAACGGGACACTGTCAGGGATCACTCCAGTTGTCGTCAACTTGCCATCACGAAGTGTCAAGGTCGCCCGTGGTTGTCGACCCACGAACGAATATCGACTCCATCTTTCTCCATGCTCCACCGATTCGAGAAGGAAGCCGTCGCCTTCGCCCACCAATTTGATGTATGCGGCAACGGGAGTTTCCAAATCTGCCAGAACCTGCGTCCATACCGGAATGACTGTGTAAGTCTTAGCGAGTTCAACGAATTCACTCAACGATGGAGTGACAGCGAGCGAATCGGTCATGACTCGTTTCCGAAAGCGCGATAGAAACAGGAATACTCGCCAGTGTGGCACGCTCCCCGACCTTCTTGTTCAACAACGAACAACAACGTGTCGACATCACAATCGAAATACGCTTCGCGAACAAATTGACGATCGCCGCTGGTATCGCCTTTGCGCCACAGTTCTTGACGACTGCGACTCCAGTACACCATGCGTCCGTCACGAAATGTCATCGCCAAGGACTCTTCGTTCATCCAGGCCATCATCAAAATTGTTTTCGTCTTGATGCATTGCGTGATGACTGGCACCAACCCGTCAGAGTTGTACTTCACCGATGCCAATTGCTCTGGCGTCGGGGTAATAATCGTGCCGTGTAGTTCTTGTGCCATTAGATGTACAACCCTGTTCCTACTTCGATGCGAGATGCAGCCACTGCGTGAATGTCGCGCTCTCGCAACATGATGTAATCAATCCCCTGGACTTCAACCTCGTAGCGATCTTCTGGACTAAAGAGCACTTGATCGCCAACTTGGGCGGCGCGCACATTGGCGCCAAGGGCTACCACCTCGGCCCAGACGAGGCGCTTGCTCAGCTGAGCGGTGGCGGGAATCAAGATCCCCCCCGATGAGCGTCGCTCACCTTCGCTTTGGGGAATTCGCACCAGAAGTCTGTCATTGAGCATCTGAATGGGGAGTTTCTGATTATCGTCGCTCACTCTAAGCACGGTACCGTCTCTAGGCGTGCAAGAAGAAGCCGTTTTGCTTGAAACCCTCGATGGCGTGCACATTGATGCTGTCGATATTCGCTCCGATGCACACACCCCGGTGGCAACAGTGGTGATTGGCCATCCGCATCCCCTCTATGGAGGCGACCGCACCAATCACGTCGTCCGCGCTCTCCAGCAGGCGGCATGGGAAAACGACTGCCACTCCATTGCCGTGAACTTTCGAGGCGTGGGAATGTCAGGCGGAGAGCATGACAACGGCGATGCCGAACGTTTGGATTTAGCGGCCGCGTGCGAACTTGCTGAAATGATCGAACCCGAGGCAAACATCGTGATGTCGGGATATTCATTCGGGGCAGTCGTTGCACTGAACGTGACCCACCCTCTCATCACTGCATGGATTGGTATTGCCCCACCTGTCTCAATGATGGGCTCACAACCCACCGCACGCACGCATCATCGTCCCAAGTTCCTATTCGTTCCAGAACACGATCAATTTTGTTCACCCGATCAACTCCGCGAACACACCCTCGAGTGGACACACACCAGCATCACCGTTGTAAACGGTGTCGATCATTTTTTCGCAGCAGAAGCTCTCAATACTGCGCGCCGTGCGGTTGCGATGGCACTCACCGCGCAGTAACACCGCCGATATACGACAAGTGTTGCCGCAGGTTTACCGCGCGACCGGGCGAACGCGAATACCGCGCTCGGACATCACTTTTTTTGCCTCAGCGACGCTGTGTTCACCGAAGTGAAAGATTGAAGCAGCAAGAACTCCGGTAGCGCCACCAAGCAATACACCGTCTGCGAGATGAGACAATTCCCCGACACCGCCACTTGCAATCACCGGAACTGACACGGCGTCACTGACTGCTTTTGTTAAAGCAACATCAAAACCATCTCGCGTGCCGTCCCGATCCATGGATGTCAACAAAATCTCTCCTGCGCCCAACTCCACGGCTCGTGTCGCCCATTCAACGGCATTGATATCAGTGCGGGTTCGTCCACCGTGTAAGTAGACCACCCATGACGATGTGTCCTCGTCCCACTTGGCATCAATGGCACACACCACACATTGGGCTCCGAATTCATCGGCGATCTCAG
>JBEDHS010000011.1:0-3382 GCA_041173945.1 Actinomycetota bacterium | reverse complement strand
GCCATGTTCATATCGGAACGCTTGCGCTGTGCACTACGTGACAACTCGCGAACAAAGGCCAATCCCACAACTGGAACCACAAGAAACAGAATCAGGACAATAAGAACTGGAGGGGTTGTCTGGAAAGCAACGGTCCACCCAAGAAGAACACAGATGACGACAAAGCTCACAGCGAGTATGTGATTGCGAAGACGTGCTGAGGTATGAGAAATGGACATGTTTAGGACAGCCACGTCGGATTCGGACAGACTCCGAGTAATCAACTGAAGCGCAAGATTCATATGACCTCTGTGGATTGACGGATAGCAAGAAAACGCTGAGGCAATTCGATATGGGCAATCTGGGTCATCCATCGAATACTGACCACAAACACCGCGATGATTCCCGCTAGAACACACAGTCCCTGAATAGACAAAAACGGTTGCAGGTACGAGCTACTGAACAGCATGATTCCCGAAAAGAAAAAGACCACTGCACCGGTCACAATGCGCACTGCAGTTCGAGATCTTGCACGAGACACCCACACTCGCAAGTACAGATCGCACTCACTTCGTGCACATTCGGCTAAGTGTGACAGCAAGAGAGCGATATCACGAGCCTGATTTTGTGATGCGATAATCAATGCTGCCACCACGAAATCACAAGTGGGATGGGCTACTTCATCGGCGAATTCTCGAAGTGAGACCTCAAGGGGTTGATAGCGAAGAGCAGCTGCTAAACGCTGAACTGCATCTGCAATTGGCTGTGGTGGACACTGCGATGTGGTGATGACTGCTTCGTGCAAGCCAGATGATGCAGAAATAACATCACGGAGATTTTCTGTCCACGACGCTATTGCCTCGACAATGACCCGTTGATCTTGGGTGTGTGACGAAAAAAGAAACTGCCTGATCACCACACCAACTCCCGAGGAGGTTGGAAACCAAACGCCTCCAGACACCCAGCCGTCTCTGATCGCAGAGCAATAAACGACTGATGTTGTTGTGTGGAGGAGAACACTTCGTTAGAAGAGATGGCGACTCCATCGGCGTCGACCACCTCATGAATACTGACGATCTGGCGGACACCATTGACAATGTGAATATGAACAACAAAGTGAATTGCTGTGGAAACTAAGAGATTGATCGCCTCCGACGGAAGAGAAAGATCGGCCAAAGAGACATACGCAAGAAGTTTTGGAAACACAGTTCGTGCGCTATCAGCATGAATGGTGCACATCGAGCCATTGTTTCCCTGGCTCATTGCTAACAACATGGGAAAGGCTTCCCCACCTCGGACTTCGCCAACAATCACTCGGTCCGGGTCCATTCGCAGTGCCATACGTGCAAGATCTGCCATGGTGATCTCGCCAAGTCCCTCTGTGTTCGCAGGACGTGACTGAAGTGCATCGTGGTCTGGATGGGCAGATTCAAAATGCTCTAAACCAATCTCAAATGCGTCTTCAATTGTCACAATTCTTTCCAGTCGAGGAATTTCATTGATGAGCGCGCGAAGCAGTGTCGTCTTTCCTGTTCCGGTTCCACCAGCAATCACGATGTTGTAACGAGCTCTCACCGCAGCTGCGAGAAACTGAGCCGTATGTGGGGTCATCATGTTGTGGTGAACAAGTTCACCCAATGACGAAAACTCGAAACGATGTCGGCGAATGACAAGAGTGGGATGACTAGAGACTTCCATCGTGGCGAACAAACGAGAACCGTCTTTCATTTGAAGATTGAGTTCGGGATGAGCCGCATCAAATCTCTGCTCTCGATGCCCCATGCGAGTCGCGATACGACGTATCAAGTCCACAAGTTCTGCATCGGTGGAAACAATCGGAGGATGTTCGCGACGTTCACCCGAACGCATCTTCAACCAAACAGGCTTGTTTCCGCGAATGTGAATATCAGATATTTCCGGATCCTCAAGTAGTGGTTGTAACTTTCCTAATCCCAAAACATGTGCGACTGCCTCGTCAATGAGTTCCTCATCATGCGATGCGTCCTGTTCTAATCCCCAGCTGTGTGCACTTTGGCGCGAGCGAAGATACTGTGCTGCAGCCTCGCGTGCGAGCCGCTTTTCTTCAGTGCTATCTGGTGGAGTCAACTCTTGTCGATGACGCCTCATTCTCTCGTCGGCCAGTGCAGAGGCAATTGCTTTTGCCACGTCGTGAGATGTTGCAAGGTTGTTCATGATGCAGCCTCGTCGACAACGGACAGATGAACTTTTTCAGCATCGATGACTGCAGCAGCAACTGTTTGAGGAGCGCGAAGTGTGATGACAAATGTGTTGCTGAATTCTGATGGCGTCTGAATCTCGCGCACAACCGCTCTCTCTTCAAGAGAACGTGCCACCTCTTCGCTATTGATGTTGGGAGCGATGACAATTTGAACCGTGTCACCTGGGGACAAACTGGGAGGAAATGTTCCGATATCGGCAGCAATGGCGATGTAGGCCTCGCCATCTAGCAACGTGTCGATATTTGCAGGAGGCGGAACAACTTCATCAACTGACTGATCCACAGGTTCAACGATTTGGCGCGGTTCTGCAAGACGCAATATTGCAAAACCTCCAAGAATAAGAACACACACAAGTCCAATTGATCCCGCAATCACGAGGCGCGGTTGTTTGCGTCCTTTGTGTTGTGGAATCGGAGTTGCTTGACGAAGTGCAGATAGTCGGTCATAGGCATTGTTTCCTCGAAACGAATCCATATTCAGCGGCCCTCTCTCGTGCGGTATTGCCGACGAAGTCTGTGCAATGTGTGGGCGGGCAATGTATGGAGGGAACTGCTGCATTACCAGTCAGGCGACAATGTGGTTGTGACGTCACTTGATTGCGTCAAAAATCTCGGGCACACCCTGTTGCTAACGTGTGGGAGTCGTAAACACCAAGGAGATGGAGTGACCGAATCTGCCCACAAACGAGAGCGTGCACGGCGCGAAACTCGACGCAGATTTGAACAGTGGGCCCACAATCCCGAGTGCCATGCAAATGTCGCCTCGGCGGTGCACAACGTGAAAATGGCAGCTGTCGCGCGACGAGAAAACCCCAATCTTCGGTTTGTGGGTCAATCTGTTTTCGCACTGGAACGGGGTCGCGCATTCGAAGAAGAGCTCATGGTCGACGGCGCCAACAAACTTCTCCACGCCCTTGTCGATGCTGGTGTACTTCCCCGTGTCGATGCCGCTTTTGAAGACCACCGCACCACCACAAATGGCGGAACACTCGACAACTTAGATACCGCCGTCACTGCGGGTCATAACTTTTTGCGCACATTGGCCACAACTGGGCAGTTCACGGGTGCAATTTCCAGTCTCACTGTGCGGATTCCTCGCGGCATCATGTTGCCCGAAGCCACCTTGATTATCGACGTGTTAGCCGTTCGATCAGCTGGTGAACG
>JBEDHS010000010.1:0-14970 GCA_041173945.1 Actinomycetota bacterium | reverse complement strand
TAGAGAGACACACTACCTGCGACAAAAACCCCACATTCCTCTGTTGGTCTGTTGGGCAAGCGAGGCGAGTTCGGCAAAGTGTGCAGAGAAAAGTGTGTTGGGTTCAAAGGGATAGGCGCGTGCATATCCCAGTTCGACCAGAGCGTGGTTCAAGAACAGGCCATCGTGTGCTCTATAGACATAACCCAATAAACGTCCGTATCGGTCGCGTGCTTCGACGTCCCGAGCAATTTCCACCCGTGTGCCGGCAGGGAAGTGTGATGCGGTGAATGCGGACGCTTCTGGCCCGCCACACTCAACGGGCTTGGTCGGGTGTTTTGTTTCTGGAGTATCGACCCCGATCAGGCGAACGTCTTGTCGGCGACCTGCGATACGCACTGTGATGGTGTCGCCATCAATGGGGGAGATAACTGTGCCCAAAATGCGTCCATCCGCACCAGTGGTGCGGATGGACGTACACGATGTCACTGTGAGAGCGAGGCTCACAATGAGAGATGCGATGGCGCGCATATGAACGCGCTCCTTTATGGACTACATGCGCTCGATGAGCGTTCCTGTTCCGAGGCCACCACCACAGCACATTGAAATGAGTCCGTAGCGACCGCCGGTGCGCTCGAGTTCATTCAATGCCTTTGTGACCAAGAAGGCGCCCGTTGCGCCAAGTGGGTGTCCAAGAGCAATCGCGCCGCCGTTGGGGTTAGTGCGATCCAAGTCGGCTCCGACTTCTTTTGCCCATGCCAGCACAACAGAAGCGAAGGCTTCGTTGATCTCGAACACGTCGATGTCGTCAATCTTGAGATTGTTGCGCTCCAACAAACGCTGTGTGGCATCGATTGGTCCGGTGAGCATGAGTACGGGGTCAACGCCAACAAGGCAGGTGTCCACCACGCGTGCGCGAGGCTTGAGGCCAAGTGCATTTGCTTTTTCTTCGGTCATCATCAACAAGCCAGCAGCTCCGTCGGAAATTTGTGAGGAGTTTCCGGCGGTGTGTACGCCGTTTGGACGAGCCACTGGCTTTAGTGTTGCCAACTTCTCAAGAGTTGTTTCGCGAAGACCTTCGTCCTTTGCAACACGACGTGTTCCGATGACTTCGCCGGCTTCGTTGACTTCAGGTGCATCGACTTCGATGTATTGACCAGCAAAACGGTCTTCGTTCCATGCACGAATTGCACGCTCTTGTGAAGCCAGACCCCATTTGTCGGTGTCCTCGCGAGTGATATTCCACTTGTCTGCGATGCGCTCGGCGCCTTCGAACTGCGAAGTTGCTTCGTAGTTGTCGAAATACGACTTTGGAATGGGTACTCCCAATCCAAGGTCTTTGCGGCTGTTGCTGCCGATGGGTACACGGCTCATTGCTTCAACGCCACACGCAATTGCGATATCGACAACGCCAGATCCCAACAATGATGTGGCGAGTCCGGTTGCTTGCTGTGATGATCCGCATTGTGTGTCGACAGTGGTTGCAGCTGTCGTCAATGGAAGACCTGCGGCAAGCCATGCAACTCGAGTGATGTTGAAGGATTGTTCGCCAACTTGGCTGACGCAGCCACCGACGACTTGTTCAACAATCGCGGGGTCGATGCCGCTGCGATCGATGAGTGCTTTTTGCACAAGGCCGAGGGTTTCTGCTGGGTGAAGAGTGGACAGACCGCCGTTACGACGCCCAACGGGGGTGCGTACTGCATCGACGATGACGACTGGATTTTGATTACGTGCCATTCGGTCATCCTAGGCACCCACCAAGCAAGTACCGTCAGTGAGCGATGAATACTCCTGATCCGTTTTTCACCCCGTCGCTGCGACCCACCGATGATGCGGCCACGCACCGGTACATCCATGTTGTCGGGAGCAAAGTGTTCATTGACGACAGACCAGCAGATGAGGCATGGAATCAGGTCTTTTTGGGAATGCACGGCGACACCGCGTGTTGGGGTATCGATGTTCCCGCTGGCGAAGACCCCGCCTACGGGGCCGACTATGACTTGCGGTCGTTGTTTGGAATGGTCTCTGAAGCTGAATGGGCGATGGCTGGTCGCGCGGTTCAGTTGGTGGAGTGGGCGCGAACACACAAATTCTGCGGACGATGCGGAACACAGACTCGTATGGCCGACAACGATCGTGCGTTTCAATGCCCATCGTGTTCGTTGTTGTCGTTCCCGCGTCTCGCTCCGGCAATCATCACTTTGGTGACTCGTGGCGAAGGTGACGATGAGCAGGCACTTCTTGCACGCGGTGCACAGTTTCCTGTTCCCATGTTTTCGTGCCTTGCCGGTTTTGTGGAAGCTGGTGAGAACCTTGAACAAGCCGTGGTGCGTGAAGTCGGCGAAGAAGTCGGCTTAAAAGTTGACACGGTGCGCTATGTGGCCAGTCAACCGTGGCCGTTCCCGCATTCGATCATGTTGGGTTTTCGTGCGCGCTGGGCCGACGGCGAGATTCATTGTGACCCAGCAGAAATTGCCGAAGCCAATTGGTATAGCCGTGATGATCTCCCCATGATTCCGCCTCATATTTCCATCGCTCGACGTTTGATTGATGATTGGGTGTACAAGCGATACGAGTGAGCGACGCAAAACGACATAGATTGCCCACATGAGTTCATTAACGATGAGTCGAATTGGTTTGTGGTCCGCAGATTTCGATTTGCAGCCGATGTCAAAAGCGCAAGAGGCGATTGCCGAAGTAGAAGAAATGGGTTACGGGGCGGTGTGGGTTCCCGAGGCAGTGTTACGCGAACCGTTTGCATCGACTGCACTGTTGTTGTCGGCAACAAAAAAGATGGTGCTTGCAACTGGTATCGCCAGTCTTCACGCGCGTACTGCACAGACAATGCAAGCGGGATGGAAAACAGTCACCGAAGCATTTCCCGATCGCTTTGTCTTAGGAATCGGAGTTAGCCATGCCCCGATGGTCACTGGTGTTCACAAAGGCGCCTACGACAAGCCGTATTCAACAATGGTGGAATACCTCGATGCAATGGATGCCGGTGTGTATTTTTCGCCCGCACCAACAACGACTCCACGTCGAGTTCTTGCGGCACTTGGACCCAAGATGTTGCAACTTGCCGCCACACGAGCCGATGGTGCGCATCCGTATTTCACACCTGTTGAACACACCGAATTTGCACGCCAAACAATGGGTAAAGATGCGTTCTTGGCACCGGAAGTTGCTGTGGTGATGAACTCTGACGCCACAAAAGCACGTGAGATTGCGCGTGCTTATATGAAGACGTACACGCGTTTGCCGAACTATGCAAACAACCTCAAGCGATTCGGATTTACCGACGAGGAAATCGTCGACCAAAGTGATCGGTTGGTTGATGCCATTGTGGGTTGGGGAACAACGGACCAGGTCGTGGCGCGAATTTCAGAACATTTTGGTGCAGGCGCAAACCACGTGTGTATTCAAGTGCTCACTGACACAACGGGTGTTTTGCCAATGCAACAGTGGCGCGAACTGGCAGATGCCACTCGCGGATTGTGATGCGCTTCACTTGGTGAACTGAATGAACTTGTTGGTGATTGCGCTTGGTGATTACTCGGCGATACCGACGGGTGCACCATCAATAATTTGATCCAGATACTCAGACATTCCGTATCCGGTGGCGCCAGCGTGTTCACCAGAGGTGATCGTCCATTTCGTCATTCCCTCACTAATGCGAGTCATCAGCCAATTGCCGTCTGGGTCTTGGCGACGATTGCGCAAGGGAATAAGTGATTGGACTTCACCTTGAAAGTGCCACGACTTATTGGACTGACTTGATGAAATCACACCTGTCACTGTGTGATGAAATTGATCTTCTCCCGTGGTGATTGTTGAAATCTGAACATCATCACAGAGGTGAATCTGCCCGTTATCCCACACGAATCCGCCACGACTTCCCGGGCCATCTTTTTTGGCCACACGACTTGCCATGAAGCCGAGATTCTCGCCGAAATTGGCAGTGAGCCAGCGGTAGTACCACGGTGCTTGCCAATAGCGCGGGCCCCATGAATGGTCGCGTAGCCCAAAGCCGGTCATTTGCCATTCACGATCGCCAACTCGAATTGAACCGTGCGCAGCGACGAGTTGTTCGTAGTGTCCTTTGGCGAATTCCTCTCCGGGTTTTTCCTTCGGGACATCGGGCTCGCCACCAAACATGCTGGGTCGACCTTTTCCAGTGAAGGTGATGTTGATGCTGCACTCTTCAAACGGATTGTTCTTGAATGCTGTCTTTGGGTCAGACATCTGTGTCGGGTCATCAAGGAGAACAACTTTGCCTTCGTAGGAAACGTGCAACTCCTCGAATGGGGTCACCATTGTCCACGTCATTCCACCAGCATCGAGTGCATCGTTGTGCGAGATCTCTGGTCGTTTGAACATGAATCCCACTTGTCCGTTGGGCAGATACAAACACACAGTCATCTCTGCGTATCCCTCGTTTGCACGATTACCCATGCGGAACCAGCCACCGACCCCTGTTGTGGGATCGAAACAGTTGATGTACATCGATTCATTGAAGTTTGACTCTGGGCCAAGCTCGTGCATGTATTCATCTTCTGGGTCTAAACGAAGCCCCATAGTGTTCCCCCTTTGTTTGTCGGCTGTATTAACTGTTGAAGACTCGCTGTTGGAGTTTTCGCATTCCTGCCAGCCAACGATCACGATCGTCGACTTTTCTTTTTTCGTACATATGCACTTCTTCGTGTGGCATGACAAGAAATTTCTCCGCCAGGATTGTGTCGTAGACAACGTTTGCGACATGGTCCGGTTCGAGAACCGCACCTGACGCTTTCACCACGTCACCACCACGCTTTTCAATACCGGTATCTCGACCAGGTGGGTTCAACATGTTGGTATTCACACCTTGGGGGCACAGGCATGTCACACGTACTCCGCGATCACCGTATGTGATCGACATCCATTCAGCGAATGCAACAGCTCCATGTTTTGTGACGCTGTAGGGCGCACTTCCTATTTGGGACAAAAGTCCTGCCGCCGATGCAGTGCTACAGAAATACCCTTCACCGGCTGCAAGCCAATCGCCAATGAGATGTTTTGCTGCCCAACGATGGGCATGCAAGTTGATGTTCATCGCTGCTTCCCATGTGGCTTCATCTGTGTCTTCAAGAAATGTTCCCATCGCCACGCCAGCATTCGCGAAGAAAAGATGAATGAAGCCGAATGCATCACGCGCTTCATTAATGAGATCGATATTTCCTTGTTCGCTGCCCACATCGGCGACAATCGCGCGGGCTGAATCGGCTCGTACTGTGTTCAAACTGTCGGTCACAGCAGTCAATTGCGTCGCGTCTCGGTCGGCAAGAACCACACGGGCGCCGGCAGCGTGAAAACGTCGAGCCAAGGCGGCACCAATTCCATTTGCGGCACCTGTGACCACAGTTGTTTTTCCGTTCAAATCCATGAAGCGACCTTATGGCACTCGTCACTCGTTATTTTCATTGGATCATCCGAAGTGCCCACTTAGAACTCGCGGCCTCTGTACGATGGGGGAAGCGGGCGGAACCTAGGAACTAGGGAACGTCTGCATACACCGAGAGGAGCTCCACATGATTGATACCCGCGAACCGGTGATCACCGAGGCGCTCGCCGTCATCGACAAAGCACTTGCCGAAATGTTGCGACGCGAATTGGTTTCCTCTGGCGAGGTTGCAGACCTGTTGTTGGATCTGCGCACGTTGCTCACTTCGAGCGAAACCACCACCGTCGCTTAGTACGCGACGCACTGTCTGCCTCTTGTGAAAGAGAGGCGCTCTGATGTTCTGTCGAGTCCTGTCCGATGATGGACAGTTCATGAAATGAGTCGACGAGACAATCCCGAAGAAGCGAAGGGCTTTCCACTGCTGCTTCATCGATGTTGATTCCGACATCCAAACTTCCCAGATACGACATCAAGGTCATGTTGAATGCCACACCCGCGAGTGGGCCGACGGGGTAGTTCTCCAGCAATTTCGCACCAGCGACATAAAGCGGCACGCCTGCTCCGCGAACGTTTGATGTTGCAAAGTCGACCGTCTCGGCTTGCGAACGCGCCAGGCGGGTGACAACCGACGTAGGAAGCACCGTCGAAAAGGTTGCAATGGTGTCGAGTGATCCTGTTGACGAACTTTCTTTTGCTGCCGCCAAAATTTCATTCACTGCAGCGAATCGCTCCTGAAGGGGCATCTCGGCTGTTGGAACAAGCATGCGCGCAAGCGTGAACGAGTTACCACCCGTTGGTTCAGAACTTGCTTGTCGTGTGCTGATTGCCATCGAGGTGCGTAAGGACTCAACTGGTGCACCCAGTTCTCGGTGGTATCGACCTGCTGCATGGGCAGCTGCGGTGACAAAAGCGGTGTTCAAAGTTCCACCCATTGCTTTTGCTGCGCTTCGCATGTCGTAATACGACACTTGCGCAGTCTCTAGTCTGCGTCGCAGTGAACGTTGTGTCCATAGTGGTGAACGAGCACCATCTGTCTCGGACAATTGAGTAAGAAGGCTCTTGACGGTCGCCGATGTTGACGTACCAATCGTCGCAATTAATGATGGATCGGAGACAACGTCGCGGACTTGTTTCAGAAGCGCCAGTGGCAGACGCACCGAATCGACCATCGCTCCACGGAGCGCGTCGGTCGCATCTGGCGAGGTTGCCCCGAGCGCGGCATTTGCAAGTTCGGGATCAAGTGGTGGCAGTGGAGCTGGATCACGTTGCAAGTCAAGATAATGCATCGACAACTCAACCCCGCCTTGACCATCGGTAACTGTGTGATGCAGTTTTTGAATGAGTGCACTACGACCATTGGCTAAGCCGTCAACGATGACGAAGTGCCACAACGGGCGAGATCTGTCGAACGGGTCCGCGACCAGCAAAGTGGTGAGATCGAGGAGTTGACGGAAGTCTCCCGGTTCAGCAAGTGAGATATGCCGAACGTGGTAACGGATGTCAAATGTCGGATCATCCACCCATGTGGGGTTCCCAATATTTCCTGGTGCCGGCAGAACACGTCGACGAAGGCGGGGAAAAAGTAGGGCGGTGCGTTCCATGCGCGCATACAACGCGTCCATGTTTGGTGGCCGATCAAGAATGGTGATGTTGGCAAATGTCGACGCGAGATGAGGGTCTTTTTCGAGACGCCACATCAGTGCCTCAGAGTCACTCATCCTTTTCTCATGGTCGGCCATGAGCATCAACCTACATCGCCTACATCGGAATGCTGGTGTGCTTGAACTCGTTCAAGATGGGCCAGTCAATATTGTCCAGAATGCGGTCAATTGTCTGACGAGCAGTCTGTTGGTCGCCATGGGCGTGGTCGAGTAGTCGGACAAAGACTGACTTTTCACCAACGATGAATGTCGGCGTACCCCAGACGTGGTGGCTGTTCACAAATTGAGTGTGTTCCCGTCGCACGACATCTAATGTTCGTCCCGATTCAACATCGGCAAAGGCGGCATCGGAGTCTGCTCCAGCCTGGTTCATCAGCGACGAGAGGACTTTTGTGTCTTTCAAGGATCCGCCGTTGGTGTGTCGATGGTTGAACAACATCTGATGCAGGTCGAGAAACTTTTGTGGTTGTTGATCGCGCACCGATATCGCGAGTTGAAGAGCGAGTAATCCGGAATCCAACTCTGGGGTGTCCCAAATGTCAGGGTCTCCCTCTTCGACATGTGCCTGGCCAAGACAAAACGGGAGAAATGTGACGTTCCATTCCGCACCACCACGCAATCCCTCGACGACATGGTCATGGACAAGGCGGGCAAATGGGCAGCGATAGTCGAATGTGAGACCAAAGGAACGAGTCATGGGTAGGTCAACCTGATCTCACTGCGAGGTATTCCCCACAACGGTGAAGTTAGATCAATGAATGGATGATCGGAATTGCTGCGGCGGCCAGTACTGCACCAGTGACACATCCCCCGATGATGTCCGTGAAGTGATGGATGCGAACCACAACCCGTGACAATGCAATGACGAGCGCCACTACACACCACAAGACAGCAAGAGGAAAACCTGTGAATGATGTGAGAACAAGGGCTGCAAAGGTCGCAGATGATGCGTGTCCTGAGGGGAAACTGGATGTGCTTGGCGTACGAACATCGAACCGATGATCGCCCGAAGTGGTTGGGCGTTCTCGGCGAAACATTCGTTTGACACCTTGATTGACAATCAGGCTTTCAACGCCAAGTGCGATGGAGAGAGCCAATGCTTGTGTGAGGCGCTCGGTTGAACCAATTGCTCGAGTGAAACCGATGATGTGCCAAATAATGCTGAAGTCGCCGACCATGCTGGCAAAGCCAAAGACGGCAACAAAAAATTTGTGTTGCCGCAAAGGTTCAAGGATGTGATCGCCAAAGGTGTCAATGCGTTTCATGACATCTGTGTCGCCACGTTCTCCACAAGTGCAGCCAACATGTCAGGGCGCTCCAATGGTCCGAAATGTCCCAGTTCGTCGTATTGCACATAGGTGGAGTGAGGAAGTTGTTCGGCCACTGAAATTGCAAACGATGAGGGTTGAAAAGGTGCAGGTGCGCCCGAGACAACCCACACAGGTGTCGTAATTGATGGGAGTTCGTCCCATGCTCCACTTGTGCCGCCCGTTTCGTATGTTCGCGCTTCGTGTTCGGGTAGGCATTTCAATTCGATGTCGCCTTCTGGGGTTGGCTGGAATCCGTGACGAACGTATGCATTTCTGGCATCAGGATGAAACGTTGCCATTGGTGGTTTGGATGCAAAATTCTCAAGTGCCGCGTCAAAAGATGGAAATCGGGAACGACGTTTTCGTGCGCCACCAGCAAGTGGATTTTCCGGTCGTGGGGGAGAGTCCTCTCGTGGTGGAGGAAACACAATCGGCTCAAAGACAACCAAAGCCGAAAAAAGAGAGGGCTGTTGGCGCGCCGCCATCAATAAAGAGGCACCGCCCATTGAATGTCCGACACCAATTAATGGCTGTTCGGTGAGCGACGAGAAATACCGCGCTGCTGCTAATGCATCACTTCCGTATTGCTTCCATTCAATTGTGGCTGGATCTACTCGTTGGGCATCTCCATATCCGCGATGGTCCAATCCCATGACCGCATGGCGTGCAGTCAACGCTTTTGCTAACGGCTCCCAACAATGGGCATGAAATCCCGTCGCATGAGATAACAAGATGGGCGAGCCTGCACCGCCAAAGTTGTGCATCACAATGGAGACACCGTCAAGCGATGGAATCACTGTTGCATCTGAACAAGCGATGTGGTTGGTCATTGAAGATGTGTGGAGTGCCAAACGAAAGAACTAGGCGTCTTTGAGTGCGTTGAAGAACATTCCTGTTTCTTCGGGCACTCCCGACGGAATGACGTAGCCATCGGTGTCGCGAATCTGTGCCCAGTTGTCGCGAACGTCTTCCAACGTCAGACCGGGCTTAAAGAAGCCTTGTGTCTCACCGATGAATACGCGCGCGACACGTCCGCCACCGACGGAATAAATCTCTCCAGAGACGTCACAGTCTTCGTGTGCGAGCCACGCAACGATGGGTGTGACAAGACCTGGATCGAGTTTGTCGCCAAGTGCACCCATCAAGTTTTCTGTCATACGCGTCAATGCGAGAGGCGCAATTGCATTCGCCTTGATGTTGTACTTAGCGCCTTCAGCTGCGAGAACTCGGGTGAATCCAACCAGACCCATCTTTGCGGCTCCATAGTTTGCTTGCCCAAAGTTGCCGAAGATTCCTGCCGCAGACGACGTGGAGATGACACGTCCGTAGCCTTGCTCGCGCATGCGTATCCACGCTGGGCGCGTCACATTGAATGCTCCTTTGAGATGCACTTCAATGACCGAGTCGACCAAATCTGGGGTCATGTTGTGGAAGGTCTTGTCGCGCAAGATTCCTGCGTTGTTGATCACGATGTCGACGCGACCGTAGGCATCGACTGCGGTCTGGATGATTGCCTCGCCACCTTCTGGTGTCGAGACACTGTCATGGTTCGCGACGGCTTCTCCGCCAGCAGCACGAATTTCATCCACGACTTTTTGTGCGGCACTTGCGTCAGCACCGGTGCCCTCGACATTTCCACCTAAGTCGTTCACGACAACGAGTGCACCTCGATCCGCCAACAACAATGCGTGCTGGCGACCAAGGCCTCCGCCTGCTCCGGTTATTACTGCAACTTTTCCGTCAAATGACAACTTACTCATGGTTAGTACGGTAGCGGTGGGGACCAACCGAGACCACATGGAGCCGCTTTCTTGGCTAGTGATTCACGTCCTCATAAGGGTCTAACGTGTGGCGAGTAACCGAAATGATGGGGGGTCATCGTGTCGACAGCATCGAATCGTCTGCAAGTTGATTTGTTGGATCCATTTCTTTATCAGTCGAACCCGCATGACGTGTGGGCATGGATGCGTGCCTATGAACCGGTGTATCGCGACGAGAAAAATGGATTGTGGGGAATTACGCGTCATGCCGATGTGATGGACGTCGAGCGCCGTTCGTCGGTGTTTTCTTCCAACGGTGTGTATCGAGCAGTGTTGTCCCCCGGCGAGAGCAACATGATCGCCCAAGACGACCCGCGCCACCGTCAACAACGAATGCTGGTGCAACCTCAGTTGACACGCGCAGGTGTGTCGCAACGCACCGAAGAAATTCGGCAACTTGTTGCAGAGCTGGTCGACGAGGTGATTGAGCGCGGTGAGTGCGACATCGTCACGACGTTGTCGGGTCAACTTCCTGCACGACTGACGTCGCGACTCTTGGGTTTCCCCGAAGAGATGTGGCCACAGGTGAAATCCTGGAGTGAGCGGTTGATGCGCACCGATATGCGTGATCGCGATCCTGCTGTGATGGAAGAGTTCATCGCTGCGAATCAGGAATTCGTTGGTGCGATGATTCCGATTCTCAAAGAAGTATCGGGGTGTCCCCGTCACGACTTCATGTCAATTTGGGCTCATGCACAAATAGATGGTCAACCACTTCCACCCGAATCAATTGTTCATGAAGTTGGATTGTTTATTGCTGGCGGAGCAGAGACAACACGCACTGCGATCAGCCATGGTCTCCGAGTTTTTTCAGATCATCTCGACCAGTGGAATGCAATGGCAGCACACCCCGATCTTGTTCCGTCAGCAGTCGAGGAAGTGTTGCGATGGGTGACACCATTGAACAATTTTTTCCGAATGGCACTTACAGATGATGTGGTAGGCGGTCAACCCATTGCCGCAGGCGAACGTGTCGTGATGCTGTATCCATCTGCGAACCGTGATGAATCGGTGTTTACCGACCCCTACACCTTCGACATCACACGATCACCCAACCCACATTTGTCCTTTGGCTTCGGAACACATTTGTGTGTCGGAGCGAATCTTGCGCGCCTTGTGTTAGAAACCGTTTTTGCCGAAATGTCGTCGCGCATTGCGGTCATCGAGCCAGTGACTGAACCAGATGTCGAAGCAAACATCTTTGCGCGAGCGGTGAAGTCGTTCACTGTGAAAGTGACACCACGATAAATAAGTGAGCTGGTGGCTGTTTGGGGACCGGAGTAGTTCGCTTTTTACGCCACTAACCTAAAAAGGTATGAAAAACTCACGCATTATTGCTGGTGTCGCGGTAGTGGCAAGTCTTGTTGTTGCAGGTTGTGCATCCGATTCAGATGGTGCGATGCCAACTGAGGGAGAAGCGTCAGCACTAGAAACGTGCTTGTCGGTCTCGGAAGTAACGGGACGTATCCCCAAACTCGTGTCCACTGTTGCGCCAATTACAAATCTCATTGCCATGGTGGTCGGCGATGTTGGTCCCACGGTCGATGGTCTCGTTCCTGAGGGAACCAACTCTCACACCTTCGAGCCTCCGCCGAGTGCGGCAGCAGTTGTGGAAGATGCTGATGTCGTTTTCGTGAACGGACTTGGTCTTGAAGATCCTTCTATTGAGTTGGCAGAAAACAACGCAGAGAATGCCGTGGTGTGTGAATTGGGAACCGCAGTCCTTCCAGTGTCGGAATGGGTGTATGACTTCTCGTTCCCTGAAGAGGGTGGCAAGCCGAATCCACACTTGTGGACGAATCCGCCAATGGTGCAGCAATATCTTGATGTGATTCGTGATGTGGTCATCAAGCTTGATCCATCGAACAAGGCGTCGTATGAGGAAAACCACGCGAAAATTTCTCAAGTGGTGACCGATTTGGACGAAGCCATGAAGACTGCGGCAGAAACAATGCCAGTTGAGAACCGAAAGCTTCTGACCTACCACGATGCGTATGCCTATTTCGCACTGCGTTACAACTTCGAGGTTGTGGGTGCAATTCAGCCATCGTCTTTCGAAGAGCCGTCACCCAGAGAAATCGCTGACTTGATTGAACAAGTCAAGTCGTTGGGTGTGAAGGCCGTCTTTGGAAGCGAAGTGTTTCCTTCTCCTGTCCTTGCCCAAATTGGTGCCGAAACCGGTGTTCGTTACATCGATGTTCTTCGCGATGACGATCTACTGGGTGAGCCTGGTGATGCGACGCATTCGTGGGCGGATTTAATGAAGTTCAATTTCACCACGATGGTCGAAGCGCTTGGCGGCGACGCGAGCGCACTCAAAGCAGTTGTCACCGATGCGGGAGTTACCGATAAGGCCTTCTATCCCCAGTGAGTGGCGGAATTCTTGTTGAGTGTGCGCACATCACGTGCGCATATGGAAACAACATCGCAGTCAACGATGCACATGTCACCTTTTATGAGGGCGACTTTGTGGGAATTGTCGGCCCATCTGGTTCAGGTAAAACCACTCTTCTGAAAGCCATTCTGGGAACTGTGACACCCCGTGAGGGTCATGTTACGAAAAAGCCCGGTCTTCGCATGGGGTACGTTCCGCAAGTCGAGACGGTGGACTGGAATTTTCCCGTCACAGTTTTAGAAGTAGTAGTGATGACCAGGGAATCAGGTCGTCTCTCTCCACGTGTCACGCCGCAAGAGCGAAAAGATGCTCTCAATGTTCTGGATCGGCTCGGTCTCGGTGGTCTTCACAATCGTCATATTCGCGAACTCTCTGGCGGTCAGCAACAGCGAGTTTTTGTGGCCAGGGCACTGTTTCATCGACCAGAGTTGCTCATTCTTGATGAACCAACATCAGGAGTCGATGTACGCACACGTCATGAAGTTCTTCACCTGTTGGCAGATCTTCACGACGACGGTGTGTCGATTGTTCTGACGACGCACGACTTGAATGGGCTGGCGGCACATCTGCCCCGATTGATTTGTATGAACGTCGATGTCCTGGCTGATGGGCCACCGTTGAAGGTGTTGAATTCATCAGTGTTGGAACAAACATATGGAGCACCGATGGAAGTACTAATCCACGGCGGGATGCCTTTGGTGTTGGAAAGTGGCGGAGACGACGTGGCGCGTCGACTCAGTGGAACCCGATGAGCTCGATCACTCTTTCTGCTGGGATTTTCGATCCGTATCGGTATCAGTTTTTTACCAATGGAATTTTGGTGGCGACCATTGCTGGAGCCTTATGCGGTCTCCTCGGTGTGTTCGTCGTACTTCGCGGGATGAGCTACATCGGCCACGGGCTCTCGCATGCAGTGTTCGGTGGCGCGGCTGCGTCTGCGGTGATGCAGTTGAACTATTTCGTCGGTGCGGGCATCTGGGGTGTGGCCTCTGGTGTCATCATCGGACGAATCGCACGTCGTCGCCTCATTGGAGCCGATGCGGCAATTGGCGTTGTCACGACTGCGTCTTTTGCCTTGGGGCTTGCTTTGTTAAACCGATTTGGTCAAGCGAAAAAAAGCATTGAAGCCGTGCTCTTCGGCAGTGTCCTTGGCGTGCAAACAATCGACATTGTGGCTGTCTCATTAGTTGCACTGCTGACAGTCTTTATCGTGGTGGTGTTCTATCGACGCTTGCTCTTTGCAACATTTGATCCCGACGTCGCACAGGTCTCGGGCGTGAAAGTGGCATGGATAGAAGCGTTGTTGATGATGCTGTTGTCGTTGACAATTCTTGTCACCATGCGAGTTATCGGCACACTCCTTATCTCTGCACTTCTTGTCATTCCTGCATCGGTTGCGCGCATGATGACAAACTCATTTGCCAAGATGCTATGGATCTCACCAATTGTGGGCGCTATCTCGGGTTTCGTGGGGATGAACTTGTCGTATCACCTCGACACGTCAGCGAGTGCAACAATCATCTTGGTCGGCACGTTGGCATTTATTGCTGTGTACACCTTTAGCGGGATTCGTGGCCGTACACGTATTGCTCACGTGCATCACGTGTAACCACTATCTCTGTTCAAGAACCCACTCAACGCCATCTGGCGTATCACGTACTTCGATTCCAAGCGTGGCAAAGGCGTCTCGAATGACATCGGAGAGGTCGTAGCGTTTTTCTGCTCGAACGGTTGCTCGCACCGCGAGCATTGCCTCAACATATGGCGCAACGACGTCGCGCGGGTCTTGAAGTCCGCTTGCAGACGCATCGCCGAGTCGACTAATCATCGAGCGCAGACTCGCACGTGCTCGATCGTTGATATCGCCTTGCAATGTGTCGCTTAACCATTCGTGGATTGTTTGTTCCAACTCCAGAGTTGCACGCACCGCGGTTTCGGCGTCTCGCGAGGAAATTGCATCGGCGAATTGATCTGAGAAGCGTTGAAGAAGAGATTCAAACGACTCTTGAGATGGCGCAGATTCGATGGCTCCATCAGAGGTTGTGGGTGAGTGACGTTGCGATGGTGACGAAGGCGTGTGTGATGTCGAAAAGTGGTTCCATGGGTCTTGTAGAACCGAGATATCAAATGTTGTGCCTGTTGCGATGGTGTGGGAGATTTCTCGCAGACGAATGGTGACTGTGCCATTTCCAACAACGCGTGCAGTGCCGGCTGCAATGTCGATGATGAGCCCCGTGTGTTCATCAACTCCCAGAACAAACGTGTCGTCATCGAGAAGTGATTCAAAAAGACGAAGGCGAGTCTCGCCGAGGTAACAGAATCTGGTGTCGTGATTTCCGCCTTCGGCATTGTCGTAATGGGGGAT
>JBEDHS010000009.1:0-3082 GCA_041173945.1 Actinomycetota bacterium | reverse complement strand
TAGTAGCCGTATCTCGTTGAACAGTTGCCAGAAAATGGCATCAATAGATACTTTGCATCGAGATCACCTTGTACTCGATCGAGTGGCCAATCACCTCTGAGATCTGTTGGCGTGAGCTTTTTCGAGAGTTGATCTGGTGTCACAGAACCGGTATACACACCTTCATCGTTTAATTGCGAGCTACGCAATTCGACGACAACAACTCGTTCCCCAAGTGCATCTGTCGCAGTGATCGCCCGACCTGCATCCTTTGACGCTTCTTCGGCTAGAGATTGCACAGTGTCGATACGAGTGGACGTCTTTTTCGACAACAACTCAACTTCTTCAACGTCGTCCTTCATTAACAAGACAAGCGCCGAGAGATCTTCGACTTGAGAGGTGAGAGCGGCAACCTGTTTTCGCAAATCCGAGATCTCGGTTGCAGAGTCGTCGCTAGATGTATCTTCAGAGTCGTCGATGGGAGCGTCTTCATCAACATCACTGTCGTCGGATGGTGTGGTGGTGCTGGACGCAGTTTCCTCACTTGGCGACGGTTGCTGTGCTGTCGAACTTGCCCACACGACTCCCACCAGCAAAACCGACATCGCAATCGCCAACAGTGTCGAACCAATAAATCGAATACTCACTCTGTCCATAACTCAGACCTTATGAAGAGCCTGTGTCGCCTTCTTTCGCACACTGCGAGGGGCACTACTGTGGGCGTGTTGCCAGACGCAACGTAGATGAGGGGGCTCAATGTCACAACGATTCGCAAATGGATACACGGGCTTGGTTGCCGTCGTTACCGGCGGAGGAACAGGAATGGGGCGGGAACTCGTCCGTCAACTGACCCAACAAGGTTGTGATGTTGCAACCTGTGATGTTGTCGCAGAGAACCTCGAGGAAACAGCACAACTCTGCGTGAATGAGGGCAACAGCGGTGAGGTGCTGACGCACGTGGCCGATGTGTCGAATGAATCGCAAGTGTTGGCGTTTCGCGATGCGGTGCAAGCATGGCGACCACATGTACATGTGTTGTTTAACAATGCTGGAATTGGTGGCGGCGGGAGCCTGATTGAAAATTCGCGTGAAGAATGGGAAAAGACCTTCAACGTGTGTTGGGGCGGTGTCTATTTGAACACTCGCGCATTTCTCCCGATGTTGTTGAAAGCTCCGTTTGGACACATTGTGAACACAAGCTCTGTCAATGGATTTTGGGCATCACTCGGACCTGGGGTCTCTCACTCTGCATACAGTGCGGCGAAATTCGCAGTGAAAGGTTTCTCCGAAGCGCTCATTACAGACTTCCGCTTAACAGCCCCCACTTTGGGCGTCTCAGTGGTTATGCCTGGCCATATCGGAACAAACATCATGATTAACTCTGGAAAACTCCACGGCAACGACCCCAAAGAGATGACAGCCGAGCAGATTGCACAGGTGCGCGAGAGATACGAAAAACAAGGTGTCGATACCTCATCGGCGAGCGACGAAGACATCAGAGTGCTCTTGCAAATGGGAGCGGAGGGTTTTCGCGATTCTGCACCCACTTCTGCTGCAGATGCTTCGGCCCACATATTGGCCGAGGTGGCAAAAGGTCAGTGGCGCATTCTTGTTGGCGACGATGCCGTGGTTCTTGACGAAGAAGTGCGTAAGGATCCGTATGTCGCGTACGAGCCGGAGTTTCTTGAACGCATTCACACCCGTGGTGCATTGAACCAAATCACTCGGTCGTAATGAATTCGTGAGAGACTCATAGCGTGTTCACGCCGCCAAAATATTTGTCTCCCTCTGCAATTCGGACATTTCAAGATTGTCCGCAGAAATTCAAGCTTGGTCGGTTCGACAACATTAAAGAGCCGCCAACGTGGCACACGCACCTCGGCAACTTCGTACACGAAGTTCTCGAACACCTCTATCAACTTCCACACGAAGAACGAAATGTCGAATCGCTACGTTCGCTTGCGGGCTCAATGTGGACCACAAACGACTGGGAAAGCCGGGTTCTCGCTCTCACTGAACCATTGGGATCCATTAAAGATTTCAAAGTTGCAGCCTTCAACAACATGACGAATCTCTGGAATTTGGAAGACCCTGCAGAGACCGACCTTGACGACATGGAAATGACTGTCGACGCAGAGATTGAAGGCGTTCGCATGCGCGGCATTATCGACCGTCTAGCAATAAACGATGACCAGCAGGCGATCATCTCTGATTACAAAACGGGAAAAATTCCGAATCCGAAATTTGATACCGAAGACAAAACGTTCTTTCAACTTCTTGCCTATGCATTGTTATTAGAAGAAGCAGATGGTGTCCCCACTTCGAATGTGGAACTGCTCTATCTCGCTCATTCTCAGAAACTGCAACTCGAAGTAACGCCCGTCAAGCTCTCTATCGCGAAGGGCACAATCGTTGAGACAAAAGAGAACCTCGATATGGCCTGTGAGACAGGTGAATTTGCGTGCAACGTGACGAAGTTATGCGACTGGTGCCACTACAAGAAAATAAATGTCTGCCCCGCTCACAAGAGCTAGACGTTATTCAAAACGCAGACAACCATCTTCCAGATTCGCATTGGGCAGAATGTCCTTTTCCAACCAGTAGTCCTGGTTATGCATCCATTCGTTCTTCTTGCCAGATTTCGGCATCAAGTGTTGAGCGCGCATCAGATAATTCGGATTGAAGTTGTCGGGGTCCATCCATGGACCAATCTCCATGTCGGCATCTTCGGGACGTAGTTGTGGGATGACGCGTTTGGCACCCTTTTGTTCCATCAGATTGAAAAGTCGAATCACGAAATCTGCCATTAGATCGACTCGCAATGTCCAACTTGCGCGGAAATATCCGAACACCCACGCCAAGTTCGGAACGCCGGTGAACATCATCCCGCGATAGGTCACGGTTTGGCTCCACTCAACTGGCTTTCCATCTACTTCAAAAGGAATGTCACCCAGAACACTGAGATTAAAGCCGGTCGCAGTCACGATGATGTCTGCATCAAGTTGTATTCCACCCTTGGTCAGAATTCCCGTTTCATTGAATGTCTCAATTTCATCGGTAACAACGCTCGCCTTTCCCGATGAGATTCCCGCGAATAGGTCAC
>JBEDHS010000008.1:0-3248 GCA_041173945.1 Actinomycetota bacterium | reverse complement strand
GGTGACTCGCAGACCAACAACTTTTTGGAATGTCTTCAACACTCGCTGTGTCCGCGCATCGAACTTGCCTGTCGCTCCACCTGTCAAGGTGAAACCATTACGCATGATTGCTTGCTGCAATGCAACAACTGCAGGTCCAGACTGACCAAGCTTGGGCTGACCAGGAGCGGTTTTGCTGCTCGTGCTCGAAACGACGGTTGCAGCCGAAGCTGTTGTTGTCAATGTGGGTACTGCTGCCGATACGAGGACACCCATGAAGGTGGCAATTGCGATTCGGCTGATGAGTTGTGAGTGTTTGTGAGACATGATCTCTCTCCTTGTTTGATCCGCAAAAGGGATCGGCACGGTGGAGAGAAACTTGAGAAATTTCTCACGGAAAATGTTTAGATAGCCACTAAGAGTGGTCTAAGTGGTCGACTAGTCACACATTGTGGTGAATGGGTGGCCGAAAAGAGCCCTCGGAGGGTGTTGGGTAAGGGGAAGTGCGGTCTATTTGCCGTCGCTGAGGCCAGCAAACCCAGAAGGCGAGTGTGCCCCGAGAACCAAAGTTTCGAGGACCCCTATGCCTTCATGGCGTGATCCGTCGCTCATTTGACATACGACCTGGGACAAAGTCTGAACATGGATGTGATGCATCGCCATTGGGTCCGATACGGGAAGTGGGTATCGATCGCTGGTGACTGCGCTTTCACCCTTCCACATTCCGTGGCCCCATTCCGGGTGGAGATAGCCAAGTCCAGACATCTGGAAATGGATGATGGGAGAAAATTCAAGAACAGCCTGTGTTTTTTCGAAGGTGTATGTCAGCTCAAAGGACTGCATGTGTCGTGTGGACTTCTGCCAATCACATGAATAGCTCACTGAGTGAGCATGTTGGAGGGTGTCGCTCCCGCTGAGTAGTGCTCCAGATTCATGCCAACGTTGACCATCGGAGTATTCATTGACATCGAAGACTGTTCCGAACTGATCGAAGCAGACCGGCGCCCACAGCCAATAAAACTGCGGCAATTGATGCAGTGGTGCCCCCAGCTGTACTCGTTCGCCAACTCCGCGAATACCCCAAGATCGGTCTCTCGATCCAAAAACTTCGGATGAATCAAGCGTGCGGCGTATTCCATCAATTTCTATCCAACCGCTCCATCGTCCCAACTGAGTCAGACGTGTGTACCGCATCGTCACCTTGTTGCCAGATCTCACGTGAAACGGAGGTTCTTCGTAGGGAAGCGAAGAGGCCTCAAACTGGATGTCGGCCTGGATGCGGTGCTCCGGAGAGTCAACCGTGATGCGATGTTTTTTCATTGGTTCAACGATGTCCACTGCAATGGGTCCAATCGTCGTGCATGCACGACGATCATCGGCAGCGCGCGCCGATGCACGCAGATTTATTTGTTCTCCGTTGATAATGACACTAAAAGCTGCATCCATTACGTGACGATTGGGATACAGCCCCATTGCAACGGCGAAGAAGAGAGATGCATCTTTCGTGTAACCATTGAAGAAATACCGGTCGTAGTGACCAGGGTCGCCAGATTCTGGATGTGCGATGGGTTCCCACGTTTGGTGAATCGGGTAGTCATCAAATGAAGTAATCATGACTGTGACCGTAGTCATTGGCGAGGCGAGACGAAGAGGTGGTGGGGAGGGAACCCAGGATTTACAGTCTGAGGTGTGGTTATCTCAACGCGCACTTTTCGCCTCGTTACCGGGACAGCACTGGGTTCATTGTGCGTGATCATTTTTACGGGGGCTTTGGTGCGCCTGACCGGGTCCGGTCTTGGGTGTGTGGACTGGCCTCAGTGCAACGAATCCAAGTTCATCGATGTCTCCACTGGCCACACCTTCATCGAGCAGGCGAACCGATTATTCACTGGCGTCGTGTCTGCCAGTGTCATCTTGGCAGTGCTGACCGCGTACCTTGCGCGCCCTCGACGTAAAGATCTCATTGTTTTGGCTTGGCTTCTTGTTGCGGGCGTTTTGATGCAGGTTGTCATTGGTGGGATCGTCGTGCTGACGGGACTCAATCCTTTTGCCAATATGGCTCATTTTCTGGTCTCGATGATTCTGATCGCAGTAGGTCTCCTGTTGTACCGACGCGCAGGAATTGCAGAGCCAGGGCCGTTGTTGCGTCAATTCCCAACTCCGGTCTCACACCTTGTCAAAGTTCTCGTGCTATTCGGGACGACAGCTGTCGTGACTGGCACTGTGGTGACTGCAACGGGTCCTCATGCAGGAGACGAAGATGCGGTGCGATTCGGCTTCGAGTTGGCATCAGTGGCGCGCGTGCACGGAGTCACGGTAATCCTCACGATTCTTTTGATGTTGACCATCTTGGTGCGCCTCGCCAAGGACGAAACCACACGCGACGGCCGTGATGCCATGGTGACTGTGACATGGATAGCGGTGGCTCAAGGTGCTCTGGGCTACACCCAGTACTTCACCGGTGTTCCAGTTTTTCTTGTTGGTGCTCACATCATCGGTGCTACCGCATTCTTTCTGGCCTTATGCAACGTCGTTTACGCGCCTCGGGACACTGAGACGGTGTTTGTGGGAGAGACGGCGTACTAGTTTTTGTGCATGTCACAAAATGAAGAAGTCCTGCTCGAAGTGGTCGATCACGTCGCTGTGATCACGTTGAATGCTCCCGAGCGAATGAACACCATCTCTGGCGCGATGTTGAATCAGATGTCGGAGCGATTTTTAGAAGCCGACAACAACCCTCAGGTCCGATGCATCGTTCTGACCGGAGCGGGCCGCGCTTTTTGTGCAGGACTGGATCTTGGATCTCAGTCAGGCAAAAAGGAGTCCTTGGGTGTCTTGGATAACACAGAGGCCAACATGGTGGAGATCAATCTTCGCGACACGCCGCCAATTGTTCTGCACGGACTTGATACCCCGGTGATCTGTGCTCTCAACGGAGGAGCAGCGGGATACGGATTGGATATCGCACTTGGTTGTGACATCAGAATCGCATCGGAGGCCGCAAAGATGGCACCGGGTTTCGCAAAGCGTGGCATATTGCCAGAAAGTGGTGGTACATGGTTATTGCCGCGAATAGTTGGGTACGCGCGTGCTGCAGAGATCGCCTTCACGGGACGAACTCTTAATGCACATGAATGTCTGGATTTGGGTTTGGTGAATCATGTCGTGCCAGCAGATGAGTTGATGACGAAATCAATGGAGATGGCAAATGAAATCGCTTCGAATGCGCCTCTTGCGGTGCGTGCGATCAAACGAATGATGCGCGCCGC
>JBEDHS010000007.1:0-13503 GCA_041173945.1 Actinomycetota bacterium | reverse complement strand
CTTCAGAAATGGAACGTGGTGAGTAGACGGTCATACGTTCTCCAGTCGAGAAAACAGTCGGATTGCCTGTTCGGATGCTTTCGCACGGATCTCGGCGATGTCGAAATGAAGCGGCTGTCCGTTTGTCACAACAGGGGAGTTGTTGATGGAAACATCGGTGCAGCGAATACCCGGGGTAAAAGCAACTCGCCATGGATCGTCCACATGGTCGTAGTTCCAAGTGACGACGTCATTGCGTACATCCGGGACGAGATCGGCTCCTGCGTGTAGCCAGTTCCATGAATCATCGGCACTGGCGGCGAGGTCGTCTTCTTTGTGGCGAGCAAAGGACAAACGGAATTCTTCCAACATGTCTGCTCCTATGCCATCGGTACCAAGTGCTACCGGTCCACTCCAGCGCGCAGGAGAGGCATAACCGACGGAGTTGTTCATGTTTGAACGAGGGTTATGAATAATTGTTCCCGGGAGCTCTCTATCGAGATGAACAGCATGTACTAAAAGCCAATTTGATTGAGCTCGCGATGCGAGTCGTTCGCCCGCATCAATGTCGGCGTGTCCCTCGGCAACGTGAATATGCACTCCAACGTTGAACGACTGTGCAAGATCACATGCTGCATCAAGAGTTTCATCGCCACAGGTAAAAGCGGCATGTACTCCCACCATTGCTGGTTTGCCCGACTGCAAATAGCGGCGGTTTTCTTCCAGCCCCCGACCTGCAGCATGAGTCATGGCAGTAGCCGGGCTGACGGTAACGAGTTCTCCGTTGTCATTCCATCGATCAGTCACGCCGTAGCACAGAATGTGGCGAATGCCGATCATGTCGCAAGCTGCTGAAATCTGATCAAGGCTGCCCTCGATAGAACGCGGAGATTCATGATGATCGATGATGGCAGTGGTGCCACTGAGAAGCGCGTCGGCTGCACCAAGTGCTGCAGACCAATAAATAATGTCTGCATCAAGGGCCGCATCTAGTTTCCACCACACAGATTTCAAGATGTCGAGAAAGTTTCTCGGCGAGGTACTCGGAGCCGGCATACCTCTTGCCAGTGCGGAGTACAAATGGTGGTGCGCACATACCAAGCCTGACGTTTGATGCGACACTTCTATTCCTTCACGACGCCTTTTTGAGAAGTAATTCGGCCATACACCTCGGGGCGGCGATACTTTTCAAAATCGAAAACAGTCTCTGTGTAGTTCTTGCACCAATCAAGATCGCAATCAGCGACAATCACTTCATCATCATTAGTAAGAGCTTGAGCCACAATTTGTCCGGACGGGGCAACAATCATGCTCTGTGCAAGGGAATCAACACCTTCTTCGACGCCGCCTTTGGCTACTCCGATAACCCAGGTTCCGTTTTGGTAGGCACCAGATTGCATGACCAGGGCATTATGAAAACCTTGCAGGATGTTTTGTTGTGGATCTGGCGCGTAGTGAATTGGTGTGTTGTAGCCACACAAGATCATTTCTACGCCTTGCAATCCCATCACTCGATAGGACTCTGGCCAACGACGATCGTTGCAAATCATCATTCCAAACCTGCCACTAAAAGCGTTCCAGACTGAAAACCCTTCCATGGATGGCTCGAAGTAATAACGCTCGGCATGTTGAAACGGACGATCGGGCTCATATTCGGCGTGACCAGGGATATGAACTTTGCGATAGTGGCCTACCACCGTTCCATCGCGTTCAATGAGGATCTGGGTGTTGAATCGATGCCCGTCTTGAGTGAGTTCGGCGTAACCAAGACAGAAACCAATGCCCAAGTGTTTGGCCTCATCAAAAAGTGGTTGGGTCTCTGGTGAGGGCATCTGTGTCTCATACCAATGATCCGCATCGGCGATATTTTCGACATACCAGCGAGGGAAAAAAGTTGTGAGTGCCAATTCGGGAAAGACAACCAGTTGTGCGCCTTGGCTATGTGCGCGTCGAAGAAGGGTGACGAGCCGGGCGACGACTTGGGTACGTGTGTGTTCTTTTTGTATGGGCCCCATCTGGGCAGCGGCAACTCTGACGATTCGACTCACGTGGGATCACCATCTTCGGCTAGACGCAACATTGCGTGAAGTAAGACATTTGCTCCCGCTTCCAAGTCGTGTGCGTCGGTATGTTCTGCAGGGTTGTGGCTGATTCCATTCACGCTCGGAACAAAGATCATTCCTGTCGGGCATACGCGAGCAAGCATTTGGGCGTCATGACCGGCACCGCTTGGCAGGGCCATGTTGGTGTGTCCGAATTCGGTTGCTATAGAAGAAATCAAATTCACAATCGACTGATCAAAAACAACAGGCTCAAAACGCGCCAGTGACCGAGTGGAAATGCTGACGTTCTCTTTCTCGGCGATCTCTTTGAGGAAGTTCTCCAACCGAGCTTCGGCTTCTTGTAGAAGTTGTTCTTCGGTATTTCTGATGTCCACGGTAAGAACTGCTTTGGCTGGAATGACGTTAATCAAGTTGGGAAATAGATCGATTTTTCCGACCGTGCACACTTGATTTCCACCAAATTCCTCTGCGAGTTGACGAAGAAACACCGAGATTGAGGCAGCAACATAGCCAGGATCTCGCCTGAGTGTCATTGGCGTTGTTCCCGCATGATTCGACTGACCCTCGATGGTCACCTCTTGCCAACTGATTCCTTGAACTCCTGTGACTGCGCCGATGGTAATGCGCTGTTGTTCAAGGACGGGGCCTTGTTCGATATGCACTTCGATGAATGCGTGCGGAACGATTCCAGGACACGGATGACTTCCGTTATAACCGATGCGTTCCAATTCATCGCCCACGCGAGCACCGTCAATTCCAATGGTGTCGAGAGCGCTTTCGACGTCGAGGCCACCGACGTAGGTCAACGATCCAAACATGTCGGGAGCAAAGCGGGCACCTTCTTCGTTCGTGAAAAACGCAACAGCCAAAGGTCGTAATGGTGCGACATTGTTCTCTTGGCATGTTCGGATGACTTCAAGTCCAGCCAGAACTCCGTAGTTACCGTCGTATTTTCCCCCAGTTCGAACTGTGTCAATGTGTGAGCCAGTCATCACCGGCGAACCAGAACCGACATTCCAGACTCCTACGACATTGCCAACGACATCAATCGTGATTTCAAGCCCAAGATCGCGCATCCAACTCACAACGACATCGCGACCCAATTTGTCATCATCAGTGAGAGCCAGGCGAGCACATCCGCCGTTGTCGATAGCACCGATTTCAGCAAGGGACATCAACTGATCGATGAGACGAGATCCGTTGATACGTAGATCGGAGAGTTCCTTGGTAAAGGCCACATCTGAAGTGTACGAAATAACGACCTCGTTTCTTGGTGACGGGCGTGTTCCCCCACTGGGAATCAAAGCCATATGTCTCAGTGTGGGGGTTCTAGTGTTACAACGATGAAAAGTTCTGGTGTAAGCGCCGAGGTTCTCTCGGAACTGTTGAAATCGGAAGAAGCCCTATTCCGAAACACTCACCCCACATCACATTCATTGTCCATTCGCGCTCGTGAATCCTTGGTGTCCGGCGTGCCCATGCCGTGGATGGTTCGTTGGCCAGGGGAGTTTCCGGTGTTCGTTGAACGAGCGGAGGGATCGAGGTTTTGGGATGTTGACGGGCATTGTTACACAGATTTCTGTCTCGGCGACACAGGTGCGATGACGGGGCACGGGCTTCAACAAGTGGCTGCTGCACTGCATAAAACAGCACTGCGTGGCATTACAACGATGTTGCCGAGCGATGATGGAATCTGGGTGGCTGAGGAGTTGGCGCGTCGCTTCGGTCTTCCTAAATGGCAATTTGCGATGACTGCGACCGATGCCAATCGATTTGTTCTTCGTTACGCACGTGCTCTGACACAACGACCCAAAATCGCCGTCATCGATTGGTGTTATCACGGAACAGTTGATGAAACTTTGGTGATTCAATCACCTGATGGACACGTGGTCAGTCGACCAGGAGCTATGGGCCCGCCTGTTGACCCTTCGTTGACAACTTGTGTTGTGCCATTCAATGACACCGAGGCACTGGAGCAAGTTCTGGCTACAGGCGATGTGGCGTGTCTGCTGATGGAGCCTGCGCTCACGAACATCGGAATTGTGCTCCCCGAGGAGGGCTATCTTGCCGATGTGCGACGCATCACTCGTAAGTACGGTGTGTACCTCGTCATTGATGAGACCCACACGATCTGTGCTGGCCCAGGCGGTTGCACCCGAACGTGGGGATTGGAGCCGGATTTTTTTGTCATCGGAAAACCGATTGCAGGCGGAATGCCCGCAGCTGTCTACGGAATGACACGAGAAGTGTCGAACGATCTTGAAAAACTTCTTGATAGTGATGATGTTGATGTCTCAGGTGTTGGGGGAACACTGACTGGTAACGCTTTGGCTCTAGCTGCGATACGTGCGACGTTGTCAAGTTGTTTACGGGACGAGGATTTTGCCCTGGCAACACCGTTGGCCACCCGGTGGGCTGACGGTGTGCGATCGGTCATTTCAGAATTTGATTTGCCATGGCATGTGCAACAACTTGGTTGTCGGGCTGAATATTGGTTTTGTCCGCCACCGAAGAACGGTGCACAAGCCGCCGACAGCATCAATCATGAACTCGACGCGTATTTACACCTTTATGCACTGAACAGGGGATTCCTACTGACTCCATTTCACAACATGGCTTTGTTCTCTCCGTCTCATACGACCGAGCAAGTAGATGAACACACCGAGATGTTTCGTCTGGCCGTGAAGTCATTGTTGGTGTGATGTGGCGATTTCTCAATTCATCTGGATTCTGATCGTCGTCTTCGTCGCCTCATTTGCACAAAGTATTTCCGGATTTGGTTTTGCTTTGCTTGCCGTGCCGATGATGTCATTGGCCGCGAATCCTCGTGACGCTGTGGTGATTGCGACCTTCATTGGAGCGATGTCATCAACAACCCAGGCGTTTCTGGACAGAGAGCACGTTTCATGGAGTCTTGTTAAACGGTTAACCGTGTCTGCTTATGTGGGAATGCCGTTCGGACTTTTTGTTTTTCTCGTCGTGAATGAGAGGTTCCTGCGGTTTCTTGTGGGAGTGGTTGTGCTCGTGGCCACCATTGTGTTGATTCGCGGCTTTTCCATGGTGGCAACACATCAGGACACACTCAAATGGTGGGATCGCATTCTCGGATGGCTAAGCGGGGTTCTCGCTACATCCACATCGACGAACGGCCCTCCGTTGGTGTTCTTACTACAAGCACGCAACCTAGAGGCAAGCGTTTTTCGCGCAACGATCAGTGTGGTGTTCTCATTGACGAGCATTGGCGCGATCGTTTTGTTTGTTGCATCCGGAGAAGTGACCAGTGATGGAGTAACAGGAGTTCTTTTCTCGCTTGCAGCACTCGTCATTGGTTTACGAATGGGTTACTACGCGCGACCTCGGGTCTCGGCCGCATCATTTCGTACATTCGTGTTTGGATTGCTGTTTCTCGCCTCTTTCAGCGCGCTGGCTTCGGCAACACTTGGTTAATCACAACACGGGGTTAATCGCAACACTGGGTCAATCATGACCAAACATGGTGAGCCAGGATTCTTTTGTCTTTGGTTTAAAGACATAGTTGTACTGCTTCACATCGCTTAAATAGGCGGCAGGTGGTTCAGAGTATCGATGGCCGGGGAGCACGACGGTCGAATCGGGTAATTGGGCCAGAGTGTTTAGCGAGTCGTACATGGCGGCGGGGTCCGAGCCAGGTAAGTCCGTTCTTCCGCAACCATCGAGAAAAAGTGTGTCGCCCGAAACGAGACAGTTGTTCACCAAGAAGCATTGGCTACCAGGAGTGTGGCCAGGAGTGTGAATGAATGTGATTTCGTAACCGCCAACGTTCACAGTGTCGCCCGATTCGTGGCTTACGTAATGAGAGTCTGTGACGCCGGTGGTTTTTTCAATCCATGGCTTTTCATGCGTGTTGATATGAATCGGGACATCAGCGACGTTCAGAAGTTGGGCGATTCCTTCGATGGAGTGTCCCATCATGTTTCCGCCAACATGATCGGCGTGATAGTGGCTCACGAGAACACCGGTGAGTTTCATGTCATCTTGGTCGACAATGGTCAGCAGATCGCTCACTGCATAGGCGGGGTCCACGACGACGCATTCACCTGTGTCTCGGTCTCCAATGAGATACGCGAAATTGACCATGTTGGTTGCCATGGCGTCTCCTCGCGCATAATCCTGGCCGCTGAGGAGTTGACGAAAATAGAAAGAACTCTGAGATGTTGAAGTCACACAAGGCAGAATAGAGCAATGGAGACACAGCCACTGCTACGCCAGGGGGACCGGATTCTTATTGGCAGAAGTCTTGTCGCTATTCCTGACGATGTCATCTCATCTTTTCGGCCTGGCGACTTCTTGGTCGGAATCGAGCAAACCGGAGTCATTCGTCGTATTCCAAAGGATGTCCACGAGTTGGTGACAGTGTCAGTGACTCAAGCGGTGGATGCATTCACCGATCTGTCACGCTGCTCGAGTAAACAGATTGAATCTTTCTTTCGTGTGGCCGCCGAATTTTTGAGTTCGGATGATGTTTTTGCAGTCATTACTGATGCCAACCGACGAGACGTTGATGATGCACAGAGGCGTGGTCGCTCCACAACACGACTCGTTCTCTCAGACAAGATGCGCAATGACATGGTGGCTGCCTTCGAGATGTGGCGTGATCTCGACTTAGAACCGTTGACACGCGAGGATGTGATTGAACACGCGGGATGGACCGTTGAACAATGGCGCGCACCACTTGGCGTGATTGGATTTGTGTTTGAAGGTCGGCCAAATGTATTCGCAGACGCCACGGGTGTTCTCCGTAGCGGAAATACTGTGGTGTTTCGCATTGGTAGCGATGCCCTTCGGACTGCACACGCAATTATGGACAATGTCATTCGCCCGGCTCTGAATGCTGCTTCGTTGCCCGGGAATGCTGTGGTGTTGTTGGATTCGAAGGAACATGCAGCGGGATGGGCGTTGTTTTCCGACACACGCCTTTCCCTTGCTGTAGCCCGTGGTTCAGGTAGCGCGGTGGCAGAGCTGGGTGCGATTGCGCGACAAGCAGGAATTCCTGTGAGTCTTCATGGAACAGGTGGTGCGTGGATTCTTGCTGGTGAGCATGCACATCCCGATCGCTTATTTGAGTCGGTAAAGAATTCGTTGGACAGGAAAGTCTGTAACACCGCAAATGTCATTGCCGTGCTGGCCTCACGCGCTCACACCGATATTCCTCTCATTATTGATGCCGCCCACCAAGCTGCGGAATCGCGTCACACGAAACCGCGCATCCATTGTGTTAACGGTGCACTCTCATACATGACGCGGAACCAAACAATTGATGTTGTGCGGGCAGACGGAGTAGTTCAAGAGCCTCAGTTCTCAGAGTCCACTCTTTCTGATTTGGGTCATGAGTTTGAATGGGAAGAGTCACCCGAGTTTTTTCTTCTTGTCGTCGAATCACTTGAAGATGCGGTGGATCTCTTCAATGTTTACAGTCCGCATTTCGTTGTGTCGGTTATCTCTGATGACTCTGATGAGATTGATTCGGTGTGGCGCAGTACAGATGCTCCTTTTTTTGGCGATGGCTTCACGCGTTGGGTTGATGGACAGTTTGCCCTCAACCGTCCAGAGCTAGGTCTGTCCAATTGGCAAGATGGTCGACTATTTGGTCGAGGCGGAATACTGTCTGGAGACTCTGCGTTTACTGTGCGGCTTCGAGTCCATCAGCACGATGCGCATCTTCACCGCTAGTGCGGGTGCAGTTCTATATTGTCGATCAGCCGAACGTCGTCGTACCATGCTGCAACACACAAAACTGCGTCGTCATCTATCTGGGTAATCTCGACAAGGGATCGAGCATCTGAGATTGTCGCGTACTCCAGCGAGATAAGGCTGCTACGTGAGAGGGATTTCTTAAACGCTTCCAGCAACACATCACATTGGCGCGTTCCGGCATCGAAGAGTTCTCGAACGTCACTCAATGCTTGAAAGATGATTGGTGCGTCGGCCCGGGCGCTAGGGGAGAGTCGTGCATTGCGACTAGATAGGGCGAGTCCATCTTCATCCCGGACTGTCTCGACTCCTTCTATGGTGATGGGAAAATTTAGTTCCGTTACCATCTGGCGAATCACTGCGAGTTGTTGGTAGTCCTTCTTGCCAAAGTAGGCAATATCAGGTGAAACAGCATGGAAGAGTTTGGTAACAACTGTTGTCACACCTCGAAAATGCCCAGGTCGTCCGGCGCCTTCCATGGGATCAGATGCAATTCCCGGTTCGACAAAACTTCGAAAATTCTCGGGATACATCTCGTCGGCTGACGGCATGTACACCACATCAACTCCATGATGTTCCGCGATTGCAAGGTCGCGAGTGTCATTGCGGGGATATTTCTCGTAGTCGGACGCAACGTTGAATTGGGTTGGATTCACAAATATTGACAACACCGTTTGATCATTGTTCTGTCGACTGTGCTGAATCAGTGTTTCGTGACCTTGATGCAATGCGCCCATCGTCGGAACAAAGCCTCGGCGTGAGGCAGGCCGATTATTGCGGGCCCAGTGTTGCATCTCCTGTGGAGTCTTAATGATCTCCATAAGGCATTAATGAAAGCTGTGTGAGTCGTCAGGCCACGTACGTTTTTGCACATCGTCGACGAATTGAGAAATTGCGTCAATTGCCACAGTTCGAAGTTGAGCGTATGCCTTCGTGAAAGTGAACTCACGGTCGCTCAAGCCGACGACGTCGTGAAAGACAAGTACTTGTCCGTCACAATGCGGTCCTGCACCTATCCCGATGGTGGGGATCGTCACTTTGCTGGTGATCTCTTCTGCAACATCCATAGGAACGCCTTCAATGACAACAGCACACGCTCCAGCAGATTCCACGGCAAGAGCATCCTCGATGAGGCGTTGTCGAGAACCTGGTACATCGCCGCTAGAGCGGCCTTGAACCTTGTGTCCTCCCATGCGGTGGTAGCTCTGCGGAGTGAGTCCGATATGCCCCATGACCGCGATGTCCATCTCACACATTGCAGCGATGGTGTCGGCGAGATGAATTCCGCCTTCAAGTTTGACGACCTCTGCTCCATGTTGAATCAAGCGCACCGCATTTTCAATGGCATCTCTATGGCAGGTGTGATACGAGCCAAACGGTAAGTCTCCGACGACTAAGGCAGTGGTCTTCTGTGACGCGACCATCTGAACGTGATAGGCCATTTGATCCATCGTGACCGACAAGGTGTTGTGATGACCCTGCACCACGGTGCCCACCGAATCACCCACCAAGATGACATCGACACCAGCTGCGTCCACGATTCGTGCCGACGTGGCGTCATAGGCAGTCACCATCGTGATGGGTTCACCCGCCTGTTTGCGCGTAGCCAGATGGGGAACAGTGAATTTTGATCGAGAAGACGTCGTCATGGTTTCTCCCCTCAGACGGGCTTACAGGCTATGAGCCAATTCATCTCTCCCGACATCACTATCGTGATTTCATGCTTCTGAGTTGGTGTGGTCCTGTGTTCCAGAAGATATGGGATCAAGTGTCTCGAGCCTGTTCAATTCATTCAGGAAGTCGTCAGGCCCGTCGTTTTGAGTCATTTGGTGACGGCAGTCTCATTATGTGGCCCCACACCACAATCTTCAACCAGCAATACATCCGCATTGGCTCTGGAACTCTCATCGGCAAAGACATTGCACTGTCGGCAGGGATGGTTCCTGGCCAGGAGTGCCTCACTTCTCCTGTGGTGTCGATTGGAGACCGGTGTCTGATTGGTCGAGGGAGCGGAATTGTCGGTCATCTATCCATAACAATCGGCAATGACGTGTGGACCGGACATCACGTGTACATCACTGACCAGAATCACGATTACCGAGATGTGACCAAGCCGATATCGCAGCAATCTCAACCCGAACGCCCCGTTGTGATTGGTGACGGATCATGGATCGGTCATGGATCAATCGTTCTTCCCGGGGCCACCATCGGCAGGCACGTCGTCATTGGCGCCAATTCAGTTGTCACTGGTGACATCCCTGATCATTCCGTGGCTGTTGGCAGTCCAGCGCGCGTCATTCGACGTTATGACGAGACGCGCGGTTGGTACGACGTGTGAAATATCTCGCTGCTACACGGAGAGATCAAGTGGCGGCTGACATGTCTTCATGTCGTTCTCGCGAGCGAATTTGCCGAGACGCTCACTAATTGGCACACCCTCAACTTCGGTCTCGGCAAAGTAGGGACGGCGATCAGATGTACGAAGTTCGTCAATAAAGTTTCGCCGGTCTTCGATGTAGATGCGGTAGTCAGCAATCCAGAGGGGCACTATTGCCTGGCCCTTCTCATCGCTCGGGGAGTCCTTGGCAATGTCATCGATCGCGCGCTCTAGTGAGTCTGTTGCAATCTCAACAATGTCGGCCTTCTTTCGAAGATCTGCTTTGTCGTTCGGGTCAAGCCTGTCGAGATTTTCTAAAGCGAAGCGTTCGTTCTCTGCAATTTGACAACGTGCCTCGGAGCGGGCTTTCCATTCGTCGTCATTGATTCTGTTGACACTTTCACGCGGAGCAAACACCAATGCATAGACCCACATCGCTCCAATCATGATGCAGATGACAGTCAGGAGAAGTTGGACGGGGCGAGACTTCTTCACAACTCCACAGGCTAGGCCCGACTACCATTAGCGAATCGGTCGTTTTAAGATTTCTGCCATTCGCAGACATAGACACTCCCTCGTTGGTTCTCTGATCGGGTGCCTCTCTGTTTCTCTGTTAGCTATCTCATGTGCGAGCGACTCATCGGGTCTCTGTAATAACGCTGTGTCTGTGCCGAGTTTTACCACCCGTTTCATCCAAGGGCTCAATAACTTCAGTGAAGATCAATATGAGAACCTTCGCGTTGATTCGCTTCGTACACGCGAGACGATTGTCACAGTCTTTGAACAATCTCCGGACAATTCAGATGTGGGTGCCGTCTTGCAAAAGATTGATCGATTTATCTTGGCAATGGAATTGTCCGACTGGGATGTGAGCGTGGCTCTCAATGACATAGAGGCCAATGAAGCCGCTGAAGTGTTGGGGGCATCTGAGACGATCAGTCAGGCAAATGTGGTGGATGCACTTGTGATTGCCCAATGTGGTCTTCCGTCCACGTTTGTCCCGAATGATCCCACTGTGGAGACATTGCCTATGCCTTGGATTCCGAGTCCGACAGCAACAGAACCTGAGACTGAATTTCTTGAAGACGAATCCGAAAGATATGCGCTCGGTCTTGTCGTGGGGACATTGTTTCAATTGACATTGTCAGATGATGATGTTTTGTGTTTGGGCACAGAGTTGGTGGGAATTGTTGATGAAAGCGACGTTGACTCCAATGCAGCGCAGTATCAACAACAGTTTCAAAGAGCGTTCGATAACTGTTCGATTGGTTTCATTGTTCCATCGGAATGATGTACGTGAGAGATGAAATGAGTATGAAGGATCAAACATGGAAATCGTGATACTTCGGCATGCCGAGCCTGAGTGGGTGAAAGATGGGCTTTCGGTAGATAATCCACCACTCACCTCGCGAGGTAGAGAACAGGCCTCCGTTTTGGCCGATGCTCTTCATCAGGAACATTTCGATGAAATCTTGGTGTCGCCCTTGGTACGCACCATGCAGACTGCAGAGCCTTTACTTGAGAAAAAGAAGGCCGAGTTAGAGATTGAGCCTTGGCTGGAAGAAATTCGTAATCCAATTTGGCATGGAACACCACAAGAGAAGGCTGAGGAGGCATGGCGTGCACAACGCCTTCGAGCTTCCCATGAGCAATGGAGTGGCCTTGACGGTGGTGAAGCGGTCACCGACTTTGTGGAGCGCATCAACGTAGGAACATCATTGTTTCTTGAAGAACGCGGTCTGTCTCGTTCCAATAGTGATCTACCCGTGTGGCATGCCAGTAAAGATTTTGACGACGACAAGAAAATCGCACTTGTGTGCCATGCAGGCACAGGCAGCGTTGCAATCTGTCACATGCTCGGATTGCAGCCGACTCCATGGGAGTGGGAGAGACTCGTCATTGGGCATGCGACCATTAATCGCATTAAAACTTTGACTTTGGGAGATGGAGTCACATTTGCTCTGACGTTGTTATCCGGCAACGATCATTTAGCGCCGGAACTCCGTACATTCTGAATGGAATTCCAGTAAATCTCCGAAGTGATGGATGGTCCTAGTGTGTGGACATGTCAACATCAGATGCCATCCAGCCAGATCTTCTAAAACTTTTCTCGTTTCAAGTGTTTTCCAAACTTGAGGGCGCGGTTACTTCGGGAATGATTCATCTGGGTGACGCGCTTGGTTTGTACACAGCGTTGGCGGAATCAACGGGAGAGTCGTCGTCATCACTTGCGCAAAGAACACAGCTCCATGAACGTTGGGTGCGCGAGTGGTTACACAACCAGGTGGCGGCAAAGATTGTGTCGTGCGTCGATTTGGCGGCAAGTGACCCTGTTTTTTATCTCACACCTGAAGCCAAAGCAGTTCTTGCCACTCCACATCATCCCGCGTATGGAATGGGAATGTTTCATCGATTGCCACAGACCATGGGGGCACTACGTGACATGCCCGAGTCATTTCGCACCGGCATCGGTCGCGACTACGACTCACATGGTCCAGAAGGCGCCGTTGGTATCGAGAAGAGCTTTGAACCTTGGAATCGAAATTTTCTACTGCCGATCGTAATTCCTGCAATCGACGGATTAGAAGAGACCTTGCGAGATGGGGCTCGCGTTGCTGACATCGGCTGCGGATCAGGTGGTCTGTCTTTGTTGTTGGCAAAGGAATTTCCCCAAAGCACATTTATTGGATATGACATCTCTCAGTTCGCACTTGCCCGGGCTGCTGAGCGACTGGCAGAAGGGCAACTCGACAATGTGTCATTTGTTGATCCGAGAGTGTCCCCGATTGAGGCAGAGGAGAAGTTTGACCTCATCTGCACTTTTGACTGCATTCATGACATGACTCATCCAAGAGAGATGATGCAGACGATACGTCAGAGTTTGAACGACGATGGTGTGTGGTTACTCGTCGATATCAAGGCTCACGACAGTCTTGAATTGAACGTCACGAAGAATCCAATGGCGTCTTTGCTCTACGGCATAAGCGTTCTGAGTTGTATGTCGTCTGCGATGTCCACGCCAGACGGCGAGGGTCTCGGAACCTTGGGACTATCAGGAAATAAGGCAGAAGAAATGGCGCGTGACGCGGGCTTTTCCTCTTTCACTCGACTTGACATTGATCATTCGGTGAATGCCTTCTACGAAGTGCGCCCCTAAGAAACATGAAAAACGAAGTGCCCACCCGCTGGATCATGCGGATGGGCACTTCGAGATTGTGTGGTGTCACACGATTTATGGCTGCGGCAATGGAGTGGTGATGTGGCACCCGTCGACAGCCGCCACAGCTGAGGTTGGATCGATTGCTGCTCCACCACCTGGGTGAATTTCAAAGTGCAGGTGAGGTGTGTTGGTAC
>JBEDHS010000006.1:0-4257 GCA_041173945.1 Actinomycetota bacterium | reverse complement strand
GTCGAATCGATATGCACTGACCACATCTGCGTCGTAATAGCGCAACAAACGAATCGCTTTGTGAACGTCATGCATATCGAAGGGCAGGTCGGCGTCGGTGTACAAGACGATGTCACCAGATGCTGCATCAAAACCCGACTTCATTGCGCCACCCAGTTTTCGATTTTCAGTGTGGCGCACCAACTTGATTCGTGAATCAGTGGTCATTAAGCGCGTAGCTATGTTGGGCGTGTCATCGGTGGAGGCGTCATCAATAACGATGATTTCGTAATCGGCGATATCACCCGACGACATCAGGTCTTCACACTCTTCACGGGCCGCTTCAATCGCCCGTTCGATGTACTCCTGCTCGTTCCACATCGGGAAAAACACCGACAATTTCTTAAACGCCGAGCCTTCCATTGGCGCCAAGGCTAGTGGTGGCGCCGTTGCTCTGCCACCAAAGATATGTACCGTACGAGTGTGGAATTAGAGCCCCCAGTCGCCCAACATGCGACGCGAATTGTGCACTCACGCGTGCTTCCTAGCCATGGGTGGCGCACTGTGTCGTTCATTACGTGGATAGCAACGCTCGCAGCACTTGTTGCCGTGGCAATCTCCAGTCGCACAATCGGTCAGCCAGTGTGGTGGTTGGGTCCACGAGCCGACCCCGCATCTCCACTTTTCATGTTGATCCCATTGACGATGATTGTTGTACCCCTCGTTGCAACGTGGAGAGCACCACACAACATGGTTTCCGTCAACGTGGTGTGTTCGCTTCTGCTCATCGCGACAGCCCTGCCCGATATTGGTCGTTCTGTGGCCATTGCCGCAGCCGTGGGTACCGTCGGATTAGCCAGCTTTCTGTCATCTATTGCCCAACTACTGGTGATGCGCAAGTACCGTTGAGGACATGTCAAAGGTCCTCACCACCCTCCCCACATCTGAACGTGTCGGCATTGCATTTTCTGGAGGCCTTGACACATCGGCCGCAGTGGCATGGATGCGTGAAAAAGGGGCCGTTCCCTGCGCTTACACCGCAGACCTTGGCCAACCTGATGAGAGCGATCTTTACTCAATTCCGGACAAGGCTCGCCAGTACGGTGCTGAGATCGCGCGGTTGATTGACTGCCGCCAAGAACTAGTCCATGAAGGCTTGATTGCGCTGCAGTGCGGCGCATTCCACATCTCTACTGCGGGAAAGACCTACTTCAACACCACCCCATTGGGTCGTGCAGTCACCGGCACATTGTTGGTGCGTGCAATGCAACAAGATGGTGTTGACATCTGGGGCGACGGAAGCACCTACAAAGGAAACGACATCGAACGTTTTTATCGCTATGGGCTGATGGTCAATCCAGCGTTGCGAATTTACAAACCATGGCTCGACCCAACATTCGTCGATGAAATGGGTGGACGCGCAGAGATGAGTGAATTTCTGACTGCACGTAATCTGCCGTACAAAGCATCCAAGGAAAAGGCGTACTCCACAGATGCAAACATCTGGGGTGCGACACACGAAGCAAAAATCCTTGAAGAGCTCAACACCGGTATGGACGTTGTAGAACCCATCATGGGCGTTGCCCATTGGAAACACGATGTCTTAATTGCTGAAGAGGAAGTCACTATTCGATTCCACGAAGGATTTCCCGTGGCGATCAATGGCTGTGAATTTTCTGATCAAGTCGAACTGGTGCTCGAGGCAAACACCATCGGTGGTCGACACGGCCTTGGGATGAGTGATCAAATCGAAAATCGCATCATCGAGGCTAAGAGTCGCGGAATCTACGAATCACCAGGACTTGCATTGCTGCACATCGCCTATGAACGACTTGTGTCGGGAATCCATAACGAAGCCACCATGGAGAATTACAGAACAATGGGGCGACGTCTTGGACGACTTCTCTACGAAGGACGCTGGTTCGACCCTCAATCCCTGATGCTGAGAGAGCCATTGATGCGTTGGGTCGGAACAGCGATCACTGGCGAGGTCACACTGCGACTTCGACGTGGCGATGACTACACCATCGTGAACACCGAGAGCCCGAACTTGACCTATGCACCAGAGCGTCTCAGCATGGAGCGCGTCGATGATGCGGCATTTGGTCCGTTAGATCGAATTGGGCAATTAACAATGCGCAATCTTGATATCGATGACAGCCGCACCAAGCTTGAGGTTTACCGTTCGTCGGGCACATTGCCCAGCGGTGGTCTTCTCGCCATCGAAGACAACTCCTGACACAACCCCCCAATGAGCGCGGCACGCGCCGGCATTGTTGAGGCAATCACGTGTTCATCATCTCCGTGCGCACCACCACCCACGGCACCTAAACCATCGAGGGTTTCAACACCAGCATCGGCGGTGAAGTTGCCGTCTGATCCGCCACCAACTACAACGCCATCGAGAGTGCCGAGACCCAATTGCTGGGCAACACCAGTGGCGATACCAAAAAGGTGCGCCGCCGATGATTCATGCATTGGTGGTCGACCAATGCCCCCTTCGATGGTCAGACGTGCATCGTGATGCTGAAGTTGCAGGCGTGCGAAACCTTCTTCGACGCGTGGCTTTTCTTCGGGAATTGCCACACGAACATCGACTGCACATGTTGTGCGTGCGGGAATCACATTGTCGGCTGTTCCCGCAGTCGCCAGTGTTGGTGACACTGTGGTGCCTTTGGCAGCGTCGGCAAGCGATGCAATCTGTGGCAACAACTGTGCAAGTTCCATCAACGAGTTGATTCCTTTTTCAGGCTCAAGCCCCGCATGGGCAGCACGACCTTCAATTGTCAAAAAGAAAGTTCCCGTTCCTTTGCGTCCAATTTTCAATGCACCACCATCGGCGCTGGGTTCCAATACAAGAACTGCGCCACATGCTCGAGCTCTCTCCACCAAAAGGTTTTTCGATGCACGAGATCCAATCTCTTCATCGGCAGTCAACAAAATTTCGACATGTGATGAATCTTCCAAAGATGCAACCCCATGGAGCGCCTGAACAATGCCCGCTTTCATGTCAAACACACCAGGTCCGCGAAGTGTGTCGTTTTCATACAAGAACGGCAGGCGCTCCAAGGTGCCCACTGGATGAACTGTGTCGTGATGTCCGAGTATCAACACCTTCGGCTCTCCGCCGCCGCGCCAATGGATATGTGGCCCCACGGGTGACTCAACAATGTCGGGACGACTTCCCAAGAGGCGCAACATCATGTCGGAGAGCACCGACGCCTGATGCGTCAGACGATCGATATCGCGTGATGGAGTTTCACAGCCCACCAAAATCGAGACGTCAGACACCATCTCGGCCACACTGAACGAACTCGGCGGTTTCATACTCACATCGTGCCACGAATCATTGTTCATAGACCGTCTCAATCACCGTGGACGCATCACACAAGACATCCTCGCGAGGCACCACACCAATTCCTGGCTGTGTTGGCACCCTAATGACTCCCTCGTGAAGCACAAATGGCTCGGTGATATCGCGTGCGAAATATCGTTTGGAGGCCGACAAATCGGGTGTCAAGGTAAATCCAGGCAGAGACGCAAGCGCAAGACACGAAGCGCGTCCGATACCGGTCTCCAACATGCCTCCAACCCATGCATCAATTCCTCTCGCGTGAGCGATGTCGTGCATCACGCGAGCTTCACCGATTCCTCCCACGCGAGAGGGTTTCACATTGACAATCGAACACGCCCCCACGGATACCATGTGTTCAAGGTCGGCCGATGAACAAATGGATTCATCCATACACACAGCAATTGCTCCGACGCGACTGAGTTGAATATGTGATTGAACATCGTCTGCAGCAAATGGTTGTTCGATGAATTGAAGATTGAATTCACTGAGTCGACTCAGCGCATCAATATCGACTGAACCATATGCGCCATTCGCATCTGCTTGCAGCACAACGTCGTCGCCGACACATGCACGCACTGCTCGCAACACTTCACTGTCACGTCCTGGCTCAATTTTTATTTTCAGCCGTTGATATCCCTCGTTTAGTCGAAGAACACATTCGTTCAATACCTCATCGATGGTGTCCGCTAATCCAATCACGACACCGGGGCGAATCTGTTCGCGTGTCCCCCCGAGCAGTTGCGAAAGACTGACTCCACGTGCGCGTGCTTCGATGTCCCACAACGCCGACTCGATTGCATGTTTGGCAAAAAAATGTCCTTCAACCGACCACCACGTGGCGGGATTGATGGCGCCAATCTCACTCTGTCGTTCAACGATGTCGGGTATGCACAAGCGACGCATCGCCTCGAGCGATTCTGAGT
>JBEDHS010000005.1:0-23612 GCA_041173945.1 Actinomycetota bacterium | reverse complement strand
CTGAGCGTGCAGCGAAAGTGTTTGCTGTCTATGGAACATTGCCCAGTTATCGAGCGATGTTGGATAAAGAAGGTGCCGCAGGTCCAGCCGATATTGCGATTACTGGTTCCGTATCTGAGGTACAAGATCGCATCTCTTCACTGGCTGATATTGGAGTGACCGACTTTGCCGCCGTTGAATTTGGTGCAACACCAGATGAAATTGCCGAGACACGCAGTGCATTGAAGGGATTGTTGTAGAGATGACGAGTCTGTTTGATGCCGTGCCGTTTTCTCATGGCCCAGCCATGAAGAACCGGTTCATGTTGTCGCCGTTAACTAACCAGCAAAGCCATGACGACGGAACGTTGTCTGACGAGGAATATCGATGGCTGACGATGCGTGCTGCGGGCGGATTTGGTCTGACAATGACCTGTGCGTCACACGTGATTGCAAACGGACAAGGATTCTCGGGTCAATTGGGCTGTTTTGATGACTCTCATCTCGATGGGCTGACGCGATTGGCGACCGCAATCAATGCGCAACAGTCGGTCTCAGTGGTGCAACTACATCATGCGGGGCGTCGCTCGCCACAGAATCTGATTGGTCACGAACCACTGAGTTCTGGTGACGACGAAAAGATGGGTGCTCGCGCCATGACCACTTCTGAAGTGGAAGAAGTGATTGAGGCATTCATTTCTGCAGCCGTGCGAGTGGAAAAAGCTGGTTTCCACGGAGTCGAATTGCACGGAGCGCATGACTATCTCATCTGCCAGTTCTTGAATGCTGAGTTGAACACGAGAAAAGATCAGTTCGGTGGTTCCCTAGAGAATCGTGCGCGCATGATGTTTGCGATCATCGACGGGATTCGCACTCGATGTGGCGATCAATTTCACGTGGGCGTGAGATTGTCGCCAGAGCGTTTTGGCATGAGTACCTCTGAAATTATTGAGGTGTTTGGCCGTCTGGTCGATGTCGGTGTGGACATGATTGACATGTCGTTGTGGGATGTCTTCAAGACAGGTGCAGATGCCGGATATGAAGACAAACGTCTCATCGATATCTTCGCCAATCTTGAACGTGGGTCAACGCGACTCGCAGTTGCGGGAAAGTTATACAACGCCGGCGATATGCAACGCGCAATCGATGCAGGTGCTGACATCGTGGCAGTTGGTCGTGCAGCAATCACAAATCATGATTTTCCGCTGCAGACACAGAAGAACAAGGATTTTGCAATGCGCGATCTTCCTGTTCCCGCATCGGTTCTAAACGACGAAGGTCTCAGCCCCGCATTTGTGGGTTACATGAAGAACTGGCAGGGGTTTGTCGCTGACTAGACACCCGGTGAGATGAATGTGATTAGTGGAGGTGAACGGGAGTTCCCGTTCCACCTACCTGATCGAAGAAATCATTTCCTTTGTCGTCAACCACGATGAATGCTGGAAAATCTTGCACTTCAATTTTCCAGACAGCTTCCATGCCAAGTTCGGGATATTCCAGTACCTCTACTTTGGTGATGCAGTCCTGTGCGAGACGGGCCGCTGGTCCACCAATGGAACCGAGGTAAAAGCCACCATGGGCTTTGCAGGCCTCGGTGACTTGTCGCGAACGGTTTCCCTTAGCCAACATGATGAATGAACCACCGGCAGCCTGGAAATCTTCAACGTAGCTATCCATGCGACCTGCTGTTGTGGGTCCGAATGATCCCGATGCCATACCGGTAGGTGTTTTGGCGGGCCCTGCGTAATAGACACAGTGATCTTTCATGTACTGGGGCAAACCATCACCCGCGTCGAGACGTTCTTTCAACTTGGCATGAGCGATATCGCGCGCGACCACCATTGGACCGGTCAACATCACTCGAGTCTTCACGGGGTATTTGGTCAAGGTTGCCCGTATCTGATCCATGGGTTGAGTGAGATCGATATGCACGACCTCGTCACTGAGTTCGTCCGTTGTCACCTCTGGTAAGAAACGAGCGGGGTCTGTCTCCAAGGCCTCAAGGAAGATTCCGTCTTTGGTGATTTTTCCGAGTGCTTGTCGGTCGGCACTACACGAGACCGCGAACGAGACGGGACAACTCGCACCATGACGAGGAAGGCGAATCACGCGTACGTCATGGCAGAAGTACTTTCCACCGAATTGTGCACCGATACCGGTTTGTTGGGAAAGCTTGAGGATTTTTTCTTCCAAATCGCGATCACGAAAACCATGTCCCAATTCGCTACCCGATGTGGGAAGCGAGTCGAGATAGCGAGCGCTTGCCAGTTTTGCCGTCTCGACGGCGTGTTCTGCAGATGTTCCCCCGATGACAATTGCCAGGTGATATGGAGGACACGCTGCAGTTCCGAGGGTGATCATTTTCTCAAACACCCAAGGAAGAAGTGTCTTTTCATTCAACAGTGCCTTTGTCTCTTGGAACAAGTAGCTCTTGTTGGCCGACCCGCCACCTTTAGCCATGAAAAGAAACTTGTATGCATCGCCGTCTGTCGCTGAAATCTTGATTTCGGCGGGAAGATTGTTTCCCGTGTTCTTCTCTTCATACATCGACAGCGGTGCCATTTGGCTATAACGAAGATTGCTGGTCAGATACGTATTAAATACTCCACGAGCAATTGCTTCTTCGTCGCCACCTCCTGTCATTACGAACTGGCCTTTCTTTCCCTTGACAATTGCCGTCCCTGTGTCCTGACACATAGGGAGAACTCCGCCGGCAGCAATGCTGGCGTTTTGCAAGAGATCCAAAGCGACAAAGCGATCGTTTGCACTTGCCTCGGGGTCTTTCAAAATATTGCTGAGTTGTTGAAGATGCCCGGGACGCAAGAGATGAGCGATGTCGCGCATCGCAACCTCGGTCAACAACGTCAATGCCTCTGGCTCAACTTTCAAAAATGTGCCAAGAGGAGTCTCCACTTGTGAGACACCTTCGGTTGAAATCAGTCGGTATTCGGTGGTGTCTGGACCAAGGGGGAGTATCTCTGTAAAAGCGAAATCAGCCATAGGGCAAGGCTAGGTCGCAGAGTGCGTAGACGCCCTATAGAGAGGGATCGATGGGCCAATCATGTTTGGGATAGCGCCCCGCCATGTCTTTGCGCACCTCTGACCACGACCCGGTCCAAAACCCGGGAAGGTCCGATGTCACTTGAATTGGACGATCTGCTGGGGAGAGCAACTGGATACGGAGGGGAACGCTGCCACCGAGAACGGTTGGATGGATTTTCGTGCCGTACAGCGATTGAACACGCACAGCGATCGTGGGAGTTGATGGTTCGGCGTAATTGATGTCGACAGGTTTCCCGCGCAGAGTGGTGAACTGCCGAGGCGCGAGTTCGTCCAGTTGGGTGCTTCGGTCCCATCCCAATTCCGACTGCAGAATCATCGTGAGATCGAGCGCCTCAATATCTTTTTTGCTCGTAGCACCCACAAGAAATGGAGCCAACCATTCCTCGAGTGTGGAAAGCAAATGCTTATTGGAGGTGTCGGGCCAATCGTTGCCGAGATGATGACGCAAGAAGGCGATGCGTTGACGAAATGAAGTGGCAGCTCCACCAGAGAGAACCGCGAATTGTGTCGCGCGGATTCGCTCGAGCAGGGCATTGGTCGTCTCTTGGCTTGGTACTGGAACTAGGTCTTGTTCATCAATGCGGATGTTGCCGACTTTGCGCATAACTCGTTGCACGAGATCATCTCGTTGTTTATCCCACACCAAATACGATTCAACTTCGACGTCGTCGCCGAGAACTGGAGCGATGGATTCCAGATCAACTGCTGCACCTCGACGAAGAGTCGCACCACCGCGCTGTGCATTGATATCGGCAGCAACAATGAACTGCTCTTGGGCGAGTGAGTCCTTTGGCGCACAATTCACGCCTCCGCCCGCACGCATCACGAATTGCCCCGCAGAGGTGCGCCGCATGGCAAGGCGATCGGGGTAGGCGGTCAGTAACACCGCACCACACATCGAATCGATGAAGTCAGAGGTGAGAGCGACATCTGCGGTGACTGATGCTCGTTTGGCGATATCGCGAGCCGATGAGAGAACTCGCCGTCGTGCTCCGTGGTCAACACGATCATCAGAGTCGACTTCCACAACAGATTTAACGCGTAGCGCAATATCGCATGGTGCCTCATCGGAACGACCGCGCACGACGTCACGCTCGTCCAGCAGAGCTGCAATGACACAGGCAAGCCATCCGCTTTGTGGGTCCTGCAAGTGGCGGGCAACCATTGTTCCTAGTCGGGGATGAAGTGGCAATGTCACCACCGATTTTCCGAGTGGAGTGATTGCATTGTTGTCATCGATGAGATGGAGAAGCCGCAAAGTATCTTTTGCGAGGTGCAGTGTTTTTTGAGGAATGGGATCTAAAAATTGAAGCGAGGCAGCATCTGTTCCCCATGCGGCAAGCTCGAGTGCTAATCCTGTGATATCGGTTTGGGTAATCTCGGCAGGAAGATGTGCGAGTCGAGTTGAATCCTCGATACGACTCCACAATCGGTAAGCAACGCCTTCGCGCACGCGACCGGCGCGCCCACTGCGTTGATCAGCCGAGGCGCGAGACGATGTTATGGTCACGATCTCTGTTAGTCCGGTTCGCGGGTTGAGGCGAGGAACACGTGCCAAGCCAGCATCAATAACGATGTGCACGCCTTCCACGGTGAGTGATGTTTCGGCGATGTCAGTAGAAAGTACGACACGTCGTCGACCATGACTCGACGGACGAAGTGCTGCATCTTGTTCTTCAAAGGGAAGAGCACCAGCGAGTCGAACAACATCGACATCTGGTCCACATCGTTCTATGAGTAGTTGTTGGCATCGATTGATTTCTCCGATGCCGGGCAAGAAGACCAAGATGTCGCCGTCGTCGTCGCGCAGTGCGGTCAGTACAGCAGACGAGACACTGTTCTCGAGACGTTCGTCGCGTTGACGTGGGAGATAACGGACATCAACAGGGAAGTTCTTTCCGTCCGAATAAATAACTGGTGCGATTCCGTCTGCGTCTTTCAATACCGCGGCGAAAAGATCTGCTTGTGCAGTTGCCGACATGGCCACGATTTTTGTGTCGGATTCCCATGTTGCAATCGAATCGAGAAGCAACGCCAATCCAATGTCGGTGGGAAGATTTCGCTCGTGAACTTCATCGAAAATAACAACGGCAGTGCCTTGCAATGTGGGGTCAGATTGCAGTCGTCGAGTGAGAACGCCTTCGGTGAGAACTTCAATGCGAGTGGATTGGCTGATACGTCGTTCATCACGGGTCTGAAAGCCAACTGTGTGGCCAACCTTTTCGCCGAGCAGTGTCGCCATTCGTGTCGCGGCGGCTCGTGCTGCGAGACGGCGCGGCTCGAGCATCACAATTTTTTGCTCTCTCATCCATGGCTCGTCTAGAAGTCGCAAAGGGATGACGGTGGTTTTTCCAGCACCAGGTGGCGCGACCACAACGGCATGTCGACGATGGGTTAACGCATCACGTAACGATGGCACGACTTCCTCAATGGGAAGCCCACTGTGTGGCAGTCGATCAGACAAGCGCTGGCGTTCCTCGGAATGAACCGGGATCGCCTGGAGCAGGAATTGTTGGCTTCGACCATGCAGTCAATGTTGCGACGTGACTTGCGACGTCTTTCCACTCTGCCGGGGTCCAGCCCATCGCAGCCGCCGGAATGGTGCCATTTGATTGAATCAACACGAATGCAGGTATTTCCGTCACGCCAAGGGCTCGCACAATGGAGCGATCGGGATCGCAGAAGACGAGGAACTCATCGGCATATGGTCCAAGGAACGCGCGGGCGTCATCACTGTCAGAGGTGATGATGAAATTCACTCGCACTGCAGCACCACTGAACTGGCGCATGATGCGCACAGCGGTCTCCAAAATCCATGCACTTTCGTTGGTGTAGGGGTCAACAACAACAGACGCCAGATGAAAGGTCGTCAACCATTCACGAAGTGTGCGACCTTCTCGACCCATAGGGGTGAGGGTCACGTCAAGGCTGGGATTGGGGAGAGATGCACTTGCCACCCTTGTAACGCTAGTGGCTATCGGTGGATGCCGAGAAGCCTTACCTACTGAGACATCGGACTCGCCGGCGGTCTAGGTTGTGGTGACAGACAGTGACGAGGAGTACATCATGGGTGAAATTGTGGAATTTGCGAGCAACGGGGGGACCTGCACCGGGTATTTGGCGGGGAGCGAGGGCCCTGGCGTGGTGGTCATTCAAGAATGGTGGGGATTGGTGCCGCACATCACCGATATTGCAGATCGTTTTGCCGCCGAAGGATTTGTTGCATTAGCGCCAGATTTGTATCACGGCGAAATGACCACTGAACCAGATAGCGCAGGAAAGTTGCTGATGAGTTTGAATTTGGCGACCGCAGGAAAAGACTTGAGCGGAGCAATTGATCTTCTTCAGAAAAAAACGGGTCGTCAGAAAGTGGGAGTGACTGGTTTTTGCATGGGAGGCGGATTGACGTTGATGTTGGCATGTCAACGTCCCGATGCAGTCGCTGCTGCTGCGCCTTTCTATGGCGGTATGCGCCCCGACACACCCATCAACTGGGACAACATGTCAGCAATTGTTGAGGGGCACTATGCCGAACACGATCGTGGCAATGCAGCACCAGAGGCGATCACTCAACTAGGAGTTGACCTGCGCGAGATGGGTAAAGATGCGACCTTCCATGTTTATCCCGGAACCCATCATGCATTCTTCAACGACACTCGCCCCGATGTTTACGATGCTGAGGCATCTGCGATTGCGTGGCAGAGAACTCTCGAGTTGTTTCGACGCGTTCTCGCTTAACGATATTCAGGACAATTGAGCGATTGCGTCCGCAATGGCGATCGCGCGTTCGGCGTTGGCGACATGAAGATTTTCAATCATCTTGCCGTCCAACTGCACAACACCTTTGCCTTGTGCGAGTGCTTCATTGAACGCCTCAATGACTCGGCGAGCGTGCTCGACTTCGGCCTCGCTTGGTGCCCATGTGTCGTTGGCGATGGCAACTTGATCGGGATGGATCAATGTTTTTCCATCAAAGCCCATCTGCTGTCCTTGTTGGCATTCACTTGTGAAGCCGTCGGTGTTTTTGATGTCGTTGTAGACCCCATCGAGAATGACTTTGTCTGCTTCGCGAGCAGCCAACAGCGCCATGTGCAAGCTGGGTACAAGAGGTGCACGACCAGACACTTGTGATGCGCGTAACTCTTTGGCGAGGTCGTTCGTGCCCATCACCAACACCGCCACGCGAGGGTGCGCGGCAATCGCGCGACAATCCATAATCGCGGTCGGTGTTTCAATCATCGCCCAAATCATCATCTCTTTTGGAGCGCCTGCGGCATCGAGCGCACGAGAGACTTCATCGACTTCGGCAACGGAGTTGATTTTGGGAATGACGACTGCAGACACACACGCGCCTGCAGCTGCAGCAACATCACCGTGACCCCACGGCGTTGCGAGCGCATTACAACGAATGGTTAATTCGCGTTTGCCGTATTCGCCACTATTCACCGCTGCAACTGCTTGAGCGCGAGCAATTTCTTTTGAATCCGGCGAGACGGCATCTTCAAGATCGAAGATGATTGCGTCTGTGGGGATTGATTTTGCTTTTTCGAGAGCGCGCTCGTTGGCGGCTGGCATGTACAAAGCGGAACGACGTGGACGCAGTGTGCTCATGTGAGTCTCTTTCAGGTAAGTGGGTGAAAACTAGGAAGTAAAGCCGTATGCGGCTGCAAGTTGTGGATCACGCTCTGCAAGTTGTCGCGCAAGTTCCACGACTACTTTGCACTGCTTCACCGACGCATCATCTTCCATCTTTCCATCCAGCATGATCGCGCCAGTTCCATCGCCCATCGCATCAATGACTCGTTGTGCTTGTTTTACATCTTCGGGACGTGGACTGAACACTCGCTTTGCGATGTCAATCTGTACGGGGTGAAGACTCCATGCACCAACGCAACCCAATAGATAGGCATTGCGGAATTGATCTTCACAGGCGACGACGTCTTTGATGTCGCCAAAGGGGCCATAGAAAGGCAACACGCCGTGCATCACGCAGGCATCCACCATGCGAGCCATGGTGTAGTGCCACAAATCTTGTTGATAGGTGGTGCGGTTGCCTTGGTAGTCGTCGCCTTGGGGATCTTGCCGAACCACATAGTCAGGGTGTCCGCCACCAACGCGCGTAGTTTTCATTCGTCGGTTTGCGGCCAAGTCGGCAGGTCCCAAACTGATTCCTTGCATGCGTGGCGATGCTCCGCAAATTTCTTCAACGTTTGCTACACCGCGAGCGGTTTCCAAGATGGCATGAAGAAGGATGGGTTTTTTGAGACCCGCACGCGCCTCCAATTGGGCCAAGAGACGATCCACGTAGTGGATGTCCTCGGGGCCTTCGACTTTTGGAATCATGATCACGTCGAACTTGTCGCCAGCTTTGGTGACAATGTCGATCATGTCATCCAAAAACCATGGTGAGTCCAAACTGTTGACACGCGTCCAGAGTTGAGTGTTTCCAAAATCGAGACTGTTGGCAACTGCGATTAAGCCATCGCGCGCTGCTTGTTTGTCCGCCATGGGAATGGCATCCTCAAGGTTGCCCAAGATGATGTCGACATTGGGAATCGTCTCGGGAAGTTTGGAGACCATCTTTTCGTTGTGAGGCGGAAAGAAGTGAATGACTCGGCTGGGTTTGAATGGAATCTCGGTCACAGGAGTCGGAGCACCTGCAGCGAGGGGTTTGAAAAAATCACGGGCTGATCGCACTCTCTTAGCGTAGGTCGTAGCGTGAGCATCGTGAAAGCCGAGTTTGACGCGATTCTGTTTGACGCTGGTGGGGTGTTCGTCATCCCCGATCCCGATGTTTTGGCGCCCACACTGGCCTATTACGGGGCCAGTCGTGACCATGGCCACTATCACCGGGCTCATTACGGGGCGATGACAGCGAAATCGAGGGCAGGCGTCGCAGAAGATGATTGGTCGCACTACAACATCCGTTACGTCGAGCTTGTTGGCGTCGACCCTCACGAAGTTCCAGCGGCAACATTCGTTCTGCAAAAAACTCGCCATGCTCATCTATGGCGTGCACCTGTTGCAGGTGCTGCTGACGTTCTTCGTGAACTCAATCGACGACGTATGCCCATTGGCGTGGTCAGCAATGCTTCAGGACAAATTGAAGAGATTTTGTTGCGAAGTGGAATTTGCCAGGTCGGCGAGGGTGATCTGGCATCGGTACGTTGCATCGTTGACAGTCACATCGTTGGCGTGGCGAAACCAGATCCAAAGATTTTTGATCATGCCCTTGTTCATTTTTCAGACATCGAAAGATCTCGCATTGCATACATCGGCGACAGCGTTGTCATGGATGTCGGTGGCGCAACAGCTGCTGGACTGACACCGATACTGATTGATCCCTACGATGACGCAGCCGACCTAGTGACGTGTCAACGTATACGTTCACTTGAAGAACTGTTGAGTTAGTTCTTCTCGTCAACAGCGAGGTTTAAGTTTCAGCGATTTACTTTTTGACGGTGTCGCACAAGTTCTTGGCGATCACTTTCAAACACAGCGTTTCGTCTGCACCTTCAAAGATCGACAACACGCGAGCATCGACATACAAACGGCTCACGCTGTATTCCTCTGCATAGCCGTAGCCACCATGGATTTGCATGGCCTCGCGGGCAACCCATTCAGCGGCCTTGCACACGTAAGCCTTCACCATGCTCGCTTCCATGGCGCCTTCGCCTTTGCCCATTAGGCGCGCGACTGCATAGGAGAACTGGCGAGATGCTTGGGTGATGACTGCCATACGTCCGAGCTTTACTTTTGTGAGTTCGTATTCGCTGATGGGTGCACCAAACACCACACGGTTTTGTGCGTAGTCGAGGGCTGCTTCGTAGGCGGCTTGCATTACTCCGACAGCACGCGCTGCAGTTTGCAGTCGACCATTTTCAAAGCCGGCCATCTGCAAGTAGAAGCCTTTTCCTAATCCGTCGCGACCACCGATGAGATGAGTCTCAGGCACCCACCAGTTTTCGATGGCGATTTCGTAACTGTGCATTCCGCGATACCCGATGGTGTCGATGGGGCGTCCTTCCATCTTTCCGCCACCGTCTTGAGTGAACATGAATCCATGTGCGTCACCGACTGGCTTTGGAACGATGAACAACGAGAGACCGCGGTGGGCGAGTGATCGATCGGGGTTGGTACGAGCAAGCAGCATCAACACATTTGCTCGCGCACCGAATGTGCACCATGTCTTGACGCCGTTGATGAGCCATCCCGGTTCACCATTGGGTCCTGCTGCTTCAACGGCTGTTGTCTTCAGTCCTGCAACGTCAGAGCCGTAGTCAGGTTCGGTTACAGCAACAGCTGAGAGCACTTCAGCAGAAGCAAGTTTGGGTAACCACTCATGCTTTTGTTCCTCGGTGCCTCCCTTGACGAGAGCACGAGTCAAAATTTCAGGACGAGTAATCAATGAACCGCCGATACCCAGTGATGCACGAGACAACTCTTCGGTTGCAATCACCGATGCCATGTACTCGCCTTCGCCACCTTCGCTGAAGCCGTCATATTCAACGGGAACACTGAGACCAAATGCTCCGATTTCAGCCAGACCAGAAATCACATCTTCGGGAACGTCATCGTTGTGTCGATGGACGTGTTCGGCTTTGGGTGCAACAACTTTTGTCGCATAGGAACGGAATGTGTCTTGCACCATTTCAAAATCATCAGCCAGATGACGAGGGCCTTGCACGTCGGCCAGTGATGCCAAGAATGCGGGATCGCGGAACAAGGTCAGAAAATCATTGGCGAATGCCAACTGAGAAGCCTGTACGCCCCACAGTGATTCGCGACCAATCAGTCGAGAGAGAAAATCGTGAGCCATGTCTGCGGTGAAGGCGCATGTGATTTTTCCTTCGACAGTGCCTTTTGCGCCGTAGTCAAGAAGTGATCGAGCAGTCTCGACTGCAGCTGCCACGTGTGCGATGTCGTAGGCGAGAGTTTGTTGAGCGTCTGGTCCGCCTTGGGCAACCAGTGATGCAATCGCGGTGTCCACCATCGTTCGTGCTGTGGAAATCACAGAAGCGGCTGTTTGAAGATCTGGCTCAAAAGTGCTCATAGACCCAAAACGCTAGTGATTTCGAAAGCGTTTTTGTGAATTCGTAGGCCGCGATAGGGGCTGTGGAGTCCGAAATACCTGCGGTCATTGGTCACGCCTAGAGTCGGTGGCGTGACACGGCACGCGGGGGATGAGAGCAACGAGCCACATGGTGGGGACTGGGAATATCACTGCCGCGCACTGACTGACCGTCCAATTGATCGCGGCGTGACGCATGCATTGGTGGTGTCGCATCGGGACGAGATTGTGCACGAGTGGTACGGCCATGGACGCGATGTCAATTCCACTCTTTTGTCGTGGTCGATCGCCAAGAGCATCACTCATGCACTCGTGGGAATCGCAGTCGACGATGGCGCGATGTCGCTTCAGCAAAAGAACTTGCGACCTGAATGGTTAAACGATGAGCGCTCGAATATTTCACTCGATGATCTGTTGACTATGCGAAGCGGTTTGGCGTGGATTGAAGATTATGTGGATGATCAACAGTCCGACGTCATCACGATGTTGTACGGTGAGTCTGAATACGCAGGCGATCATGCAGGTTTTGCAGCTGCTAAATCTTTGGTTCATCCACCCGGTCAAGAGTGGTTGTATTCATCGGGAACGACGAACATTGTTGCGCAATCGTTGGGCGCTTCAATCGATGTTCCGATTGCAGACTTTATTCAACATCGATTATTTGATCCGCTCGGTATGTCGAGCGCAACTGCGAAATACGATTCTGTTGGAACATTTGTGGGTTCGTCTTATGTCTATGCCACTGCGCGAGATTATGTGCGTTTTGGTTCGTTATATCTCCATGGAGGAGTTGTTGATCACACACCGTTGCTCTCGCAGTCGTGGGTGCAATCAGCAGGTGAACATGTCGCCTACGACCCAGAGATGTCATTGTCATATGGTCGACATTGGTGGATGTGGCCGACTCATGCGCGCAGCCTGATTGCTCATGGTTATAAAGGCCAGATTCTGTGGGTCTGCCCACAGCGCGAACTGATTGTTGCGCATTTTGGCGACACCGATGCTGCTTATGGGGGCGAATTGCGATCGATGGTGGCACACTTGGTAGAGGCATTCCCTGTTTCAGGTGCTGCGATGCGACACGATGGTGAAGATGGCTAAGAAGCAAAAACGTAGTGGTTTTCGCCGAACCCTGCAGATAGTTCTGGCAGCAGCCGTCGTTTATTTTTTCGTCCTTCCGCTTATTCCTGGTTTTCGTCAAGCAGTCAGGGATCTCTACACCATCGATCCGTATCTATTGGCAGTTGGTCTCGGCCTGCAAGCTCTCTCGCTTTTTTGTTACTCCGCACTCACCCGTGCAGCTCTTGGTGACGAGGGCGACAAAATTGGTGTGTTGCGACTTTTCCGCATTCAATTGAGTACGAAAGCTCTCGGAAATATTGTTCCCGGGGGAAGCGCGGCAAGTTCGGCACTTGGATATCGATTGATCACCATGTGCGGAGTCAGCGGTCCCGATGCCGGTTTTGCCTTAGCCACCGCGGGTATCGGTTCGGCGGTGGTCTTGAATTTTGTGTTGTGGGTTGGACTATTGATTTCTATTCCAATTCGCGGTGTGAACGCTTTGTATGGAACTGCTGCATTGGTCGGAGTTGTGTTGATGGCCTTTGCAGCATTTGTGATTTTTGGATTGGTAGAAGGCCAGGGTCGATCAGAACGTTTGGTGCGCAGCATCGCGCGCCGATTGCGATTCGATGAGAATCATGCTGCAGAGGTGCTGTCACACCTCGGTGGGCGACTCGAAAATCTGTACGCCGACAAAGTCTTGTTGAGAAAAGTCATCGCATGGGCGTTGGCGAACTGGCTGTTGGATGCATTCTCACTATGGGTGTTTTTGCGTGCGTTTGGAGGGTCGCTCAGTATCGATGGACTTCTCGTTGCATTCGGAATCGCGAATGTTTTTTCTGTGGTGCCGATTACTCCTGGTGGTTTGGGAATTGTCGAAGGTATCTACATTCCGACTTTGGTCGGATTCGGATTAATCAGTCGCACGGCAACAGTGGGTGTGTTGTCTTATCGCGTTGCTCAATATTGGCTGCCCATCGTGGTGGGGTGGGCGTGCTACCTGTCGCTACGTGTGGGGCCGTTTTCTATTGACCGACGTCGTAAGTTGGCACCGCTACCCAAACTTGCCCAATCTCAAGCAGATCGTGGTCTGACCACCGTGGATTGGGTGGAGAAATTTGCACCACGAGACCGCACGGGGCAGTTCATCATGCCGACGTTCGAACCTGGTGACCTCGAATTCACCGACGATACGGATGGAATCGATCGTCCGAACTAGCGTTCTTTGCCATGACAACACATGAGCGCCCCTTCGGACGATATTTAGAAGATTTCACACCTGGTGATGTATTCCGTCACTGGCCGGGAAAGACAATTACTGAATACGACGATCATTTGTTCTGCATGATCACAATGAATCACCACCCGTTGCACACCAATGATTGGTTCGCGAGCGAGAGTGTGCAGGGTCGCAACGTCGTTGTCGGCAACTTGGTGTATTCGCTAGTGCTGGGAATGAGCGTGCCCGACGTCAGTGGTGCCGCGATTGCCAATCTTGAAGTGGAGACGTTGCAGCACAAGTTCCCGACCTTTCACGGTGACACCATCCATGCCGAAACACGCGTTCTGGAAGTTGCGGAAAGTAAGTCAAAGAACGATCGAGGCATTGTCACAGTGGAGACAAAAGGTTTCAATCAAGACGGAAAAGAAGTGTGCTATTTCCGTCGCCGCGTCATGGTGTGGAAGCGTGAGTTTGCACCAAGCCGTCGTCGACCATATGACGGTCAGGACGTGTGGGGCGAGTAAGTCGTTATGACACCTTTGTGGTGTCATTGCTGAAATGGGGAGCCAGCGATCTGCGAGATCTGCCGTGGCGCCACACCCGTAATCCGTGGCACATCTTGGTGTCAGAGGTGATGCTGCAACAAACTTCTGTTGAACGGGTGTTGCCAAAATTTGAAGCGTTCATCGAACGCTTCAACACTCCGCATGCGCTTGCTGACGCCGCATTGGGAGATGCACTGGTGTTGTGGTCGGGGCTCGGGTATCCGCGTCGTTGTCGACATCTGCACCGCAGCGCACAAGTGATTGTTGCTGAACATGGCGGTGAGGTGCCGTCAGATTTAGAAAGCCTTCTAGCACTTCCCGGAATTGGTCAATACACCGCCCGCGCGGTGCAGTGCTTCGCCCATGGCGCCGTCGTCGGAGTAGTGGACACCAATGTGTCGCGTGTGTTCTCGCGACTAGAGGGAACATCGATGTCTGCCAAGGAACTACAACATTTTGCCGATCGTGTTGTACCGATCGATGCAGCTTGGGAATGGAATCAGGTGTTGATGGATTTTGGTGCGCGCCACTGCACCGCACGTTCTCCGCAATGCGACGGTTGTCCTGTGGGGAATGTGTGTCGGTGGAAGGGTAGAGGCGAAGATCCGGCTGTGAACTCGGCGGGTGCGAGCAAACCTCAAGCCAAGTTTTCTGGCTCTGATCGTCAAGCGCGCGGTGCCGCGATGAGAGCCGTTATTAAAGGTTCGGTTCTTGTCGCCGACGTCATCGAAGCGATGCAGTTATCACACGACCCTGACCGAGGTGAACGATTGCTTCAAGATTTAATTCAAGAGGGTTTGCTTGTGACAGCAAACGGACGAGTTAGCTTGCCGTAACCCAATTCACGATCAGTGAGTTCACTTCAGCGGGTTTTTCCAACTGAAGAAAGTGTCCTGCGCCCTCGACAAGTGACACAGTGACCCAAGGGCTCAATGCAGACACTGACTCTGCAACTTCTCGGCCGATACATCCGTCGTTTGTTCCATGTAGATACAAAGTGGGAACGGGTAACTCACCCGTGCCTGCACTTTGAATCTCGTCGTATTCAGCACTTCTGGGACCTGCTCCTAGTGTGCAGCGGTAATAGCTCAGTGCAGCAGTTAAGTTCGCAGGCTCGCGAAGACATGCTTTGCAATTTTCTGCATCGTCGTGAGATGGGAATCCTGGTGACCAATCACGCCACAGCAGATCGATGAAGGCTAAGTCATTTGATGGCACCACAACATCGGACAGCGGATGTTGAAAATAGAACATGTACCAACTTCTTTTTACTTGTTCGAGGTTCGTGGCAAACGCAAGACCAAATGCGGGCCCTGGCGGTACTGACATTCCCACCACTTTTTTCCAGCGCGCCGGTGCAGATGCAACCGCACCGTATGCACTCGGAGCGCCCCAGTCATGACCGATAATCACAGCCGAGTCATCGGCGCCGAGAGCTTCATGGATCGCGTTCGCATCAGCCGATAAAGCTCCCGTTTGATAGAAGCCATCGGGAGCAATGGAAGTCGGGGCATATCCACGTGTGAATGGTGCAACAGCGTGAAATCCTGCATCTGCCAGAGCGGGTAAGAGGTGTCGCCAACTATGTGGTGAGTCAGGAAAGCCGTGCAAACACAAGGCCAGTGGGCCGGTTCCGCACGACAAGTAGGTGAAATCGATGCCGTTTGCCGTGACGGTGTGGGTGGTGATGTCGTGAGCCATAGGAGCACCGTAGTCCGACAGATGCGACAGGCGTCACCCGTGATGTGTGTGTACATCGGGGCAAAGTTTTCGTAGCGTTTCAGCCATGGGGGAGAAATCGCTGCAAGTGACGTTTCACGGCGTGCGTGGTTCAACCCCATGTCACGGCCCCGAGACTCAAAAATATGGTGGTAACACATCGTGTGTGTCTGTCAGTTCCGAGGGAAACCGAACGTTGTTGCTCGATCTTGGAACAGGCCTCCGGTATTTCGGTCTGAACTATTCCGCGACACATGCCGAGCCGATACATGCAGTGGCCTTGGTAACGCACTTGCATTGGGATCACATTCAAGGGTTGCCGTTCTTTGGACCCATTCTTCGTGATGGTGCTCGACTCGAGGTGTATGGACCGCGCCAAGACAACGGCGAAAGTTTTGTCTCAGCAATTTCGCGAGCATTCAGTCAGCCCACTTTTCCCGTCGGGTTACACGACTTGCGTGGAAAATTCGAATTCCACGACGTCGACTCGTCTGATTTTGTCATCGACGAGTACCAGATTCATTCGCGACATGTGCCCCACATTGGACCAACAGTGGGATACCGGATCGAACTTGGAGATCTCGCCATCGCCTACATCTCTGATCATCAACAACCCACTGACGGAACTTTTGCAGTACCCGATGGAGTTCGCGAGTTGGCCGACGGAGTCGATTTGTTGATTCATGATTCTCAGTACACGGCCGAAGAATTTGCGGTCAAAGGCCACTGGGGTCATTGCACACCAGAGTTCGCTGTGAGAATTGGCGCAGAATGTGGAGCGCGACGCGTGGCTTTGTATCACCATGATCCCGATCGCACCGACGCTCAGTTAGATGCAGTCAGGCTTTCACAGCCTGGCGGTCCTGGTGTCTGCGTTGCGCGCGAAGGTCAGTCGCTCACCATTTCCTAATGCGTCCGCCACGACACAGTGGTCTACTGTTGGTGCGTGAATTCTGAATTCGACTCAGCAAAATTTCGTTCGGTGTTAGGCCATGTTCCGACATCTGTGGTTGTGGTGACGGGATGCGATGCCGCCGGACAACCATTCGGTATCACGATTGGGTCGTTCACCTCGGTCTCGCTTGATCCGCCGTTAGTGGGATTTTTCCCCGGGCTGAAATCGCATTCGTGGGCGTCAATCCGAGAGTCAGGAAAGTTTTGCGTCAATGTTTTAGGTGCACATCAAGATGAGTTGTGTTGGCGATTTGCCAAAGAAGGTGATGACAAGTTCTCCGGCCTGACTTGGCAGCCATCGCCTACGGGGTCTCCTGTTCTGCCAGATGTCATTGCATCCATCGATTGCGCAATCGAATCAGAAACAGTTGCCGGGGATCATTACTTTGTGATGGGCCGAGTGCAGTCTCTGGCGCATGTCGAAAATGCAACAGATGCGATGGTGTTTTTTCGCGGCAAAGTTTCCAAAGTAGAACTTCACGACTCGTAGGAATGGTTGCTCATCTTCTGGCTGCAGTTGTTGGCGTGGTGATCTCCGTTGCTGGCGCGATGAAGATTACGAATCGTCAGCAATGGATGAATGATGCGCGCACCCAAAACCTGTGGCCAGCCTTGGCCCTCGGACTTCCTTTTTTTGAATTGCTCTTGGGCGCGTTATTGATTGTCATGTCGCCACAGCCACTTATTCTGGGAGCTGCAACTTTGCTGTTGCTCATCTTTACCGCCTATCTCATCGCACAGATCGCGAGTAAGTCACAGGTTCCATGTGCATGTTTTGGTGCGAGGTCTGTGCGTCCACCGTCTGGCAGAGATGTCATGCGCAATCTGTTGCTGATGGCGTTGTTGTTTATGTCTGCTGCGTTGAGTTAGTCGCCGCCAAGGCGAAACTCAACGTCTTTGCTTCTTCGCGCCATTGTTCGTATCGCCCCGATGGCCCGCCGTGGCCCGACTCCATCTCGCAACGGAACACCACGGTTGATTGCGGTGATTCGTGTCGAATCTTGGCGACCCACTTTGCTGGTTCGTGATAACTGACACGCGGATCATTCAGACCGGCCGTGACATACAAAGTTGGATACACAACATTGGACACATTGTCATAGGGGGAGTAACTCGAGATATAGGAAAAGTATGGCTCGTCACGAGGGTCACCCCACTCTTCCCATTCAGTCACAGTCAGCGGCAAAGATGGATCACACATTGTGTTTGTGACGTCAACAAAGGGCACTTCAGCGATAGCGGCTGCGAAAGTATGCGGTTCATGTGAGATACAGGCGCCAACAGCGAGACCTCCCGCACTGCCGCCACGTAACACGATTCTTTTCGGATCAACAATGTGTTGTGCTCCCAAGTGATGCGCAACTGCAATTGTGTCGGTGAAGGTGTTCTTCTTGTTGAGCAGTTTTCCGCCTTCGTACCAGCGACGACCAAGTTCGCCACCGCCACGTGGATGCGCAAGAGCCCATACCCACCCTCTGTCGAGCAGCGATAGCCGTGCCACCGAGAACCACGGAGGAGTAGATATTTCGTATGCCCCGTAGACGTAGAGCACACACGGCGCGGTTCCATCTATCGGTGTGTCGACGTGGCGAACAAAGTCAACGGGGACCGCTGTTCCGTCCTCGGTGTGGGCCCACAGTCGCGTAGATGTGTAGTTGGTGAGATCAACATTGAGGACTTCTGTTGTCTTTAGTGTCGTCATCTGTGACGTTGCAATGTTGTATGCAGCAATAGTTGCTGGTCGAGACAATGATTGAAACGACACTCGAACCGATTCGAGCTCCCAGTTGGGATTTGCATCAAGCTCGACCTCATGGGGATCGTCCAGAATGTGAATGTCGGTTGTTGTTCCATCATGAGCCACGAGTGAAATGACTTGTTGAGCGTCTACCCATCTCTGCATGACGGCGTAGTTGTGAAAACAGTCGAGGCCAGTGATGCGTTGTCCTTCGACATGAGAGATGAAGTCTCTCCAGTTATCAGGGGTGGATTCATCTGCGATGACAACACGAAAATCTTGTGCATCTTTGTTGGTCAGAATTGCAAATCGATCTCCCCAATGATCAACCGAGTACTCGATGTTGTCCTGGCGCGGCACAACACATCGCGCCGGTGTTTGTGGGGAGCGTGCGTCGACCAGCCATGTTTCACTTGATGTTTTGCTAGACGAGTCGATGATGATCCACTTTTCAGAACGTGTCGCAGAGATGCCCACAAAAAACCGTTCATCAGGTTCCTCGAACACCAATTCATCGGAGTCAATGGATGTTCCAATCTTGTGTCGCCACACTTGCCACGGACGCATCGCATCGTCGGCGACAACGTAAAACAGCCAGTGATCATCTGTTGACCATGCAACACCAGCCCATGTGGTCTGTGGAATTTCTTCAATCAAATCGAATCCGGTGTCGAGATTGCGGATGCGTAGGGTGTACTTTTCACTTCCGTCGGTGTCGCTCGACCATGCGAGAAGAGTGTTGCTATGAGAAATTTCGAACGCCGATAAAGAAAAGTACGAATGTCCCTGTGCTTCTAAATTTTCATCTATCAATAGATATTCAGACGCGGAATCGGGCGAGTGCCCACGCGTGTGTATGGCGTACGACTGTCCGACTTGCGTACGAGACGTGTACCACCAGCCGTTGTGCTGCACAGGATAGGTGTTGTCGTCTTCTTTCACTCGAGTTTTGATTTCCTGAAAAATCTCCTCGGTGACGTCTCGATGTGCACTGAACCATGACTCGGCGTATTCGTTTTCGGCATTGAGATACTTCACAACATCAGGGTCGTTTCGATGAATCAGCCATGCGTACGGATCGTCAACGAGCCCAGTTTTACGGGGCCATTTGTGGCTTTTTCGTGCTGCCGAGGGGGTGGCAAGTGTCATGTCACACAGGCTAAGGCGATGTTGGCTGTACCGTTTGGGCGATGCGTGTCTGGATTGATCAAGATCTGTGCACAGGCGATGGTTTATGTGTTGATCACTGCCCAGACGTGTTTGTTCAGATGGAAGACGGGATCGCCTACGTCGCCGAGCTTGGTGAGCCCTTGAATGATCCAGGTGGCTCAGGTTCGCTGGCCCAGGTTCGCGAGCGGGACATGGCAGCGGTGGTTCTGGCGGCAGATGTTTGTCCTGGAGAGTGCATTTTTATTGAATTAGAAGAGCCATTTGGCCAAATAGCAGGGGTGTAATTCCCTAAATATGACCGACCCGTGTTTTATGGTGTTGTCTCATGGCTCCACGGAAAAACTTTGATCACATCAACAACGGATTGGCTGATGCTCTCGGAGTCGTGGGGGAATGGTGGACGCCACTGATTATTCACGGAATTTCAAATGGCGCACATCGCTTTGAAGAGATTCAGGGAACGTTGGGGATTGCTCGCAATATCCTCACCGATCGATTAACAACATTGGTCACACACGAAGTTGTTCACAAACAGCAGTACTCGTCCAAGCCAAAGCGATTTGAATATCACCTCACGGAAAAAGGCATCGCTCTTCTTCCAATTTTCACAGCTCTTGGCTCATGGGGTGAACAGTGGATTACCCCACGTCGTATCACTGATTATCCCACTACCGCTACAGGTCAATAATCACGACGCTGTACCGTGTGGTGCAGCATGGCGAAAAAAGTGACTCGTCGAAACAATTCTTTTGACCTTGTTCTTGCGACGTCCATGCTTGCACTGTTAGTCGCTTGCGGAGCAAGTGATACTTCTACAGTGTCGCCCACCTCCGATGTTGAACAAACAGTGAATACCGACGTGGCAACGACTACAACTGCGGCATCACGTACAACTTCGACTACGACAACATCAACGTCAATATCGCTAGCGTCTTCATCTTCTCTTCCCGCAAAATCTGCATCCGACGCCACTTTTGCTGTTGACGTGTTCGAACAAATCGTGCAGGCCAATGAATTCTCCGGTGGGTATTCACGAGATCTGTTTCGTCATTGGAGTGATGAGGATCGTGACGGTTGCAATACCCGTGAAGAAGTGTTGATTGCCGAATCGATCACCAACGCCCAAGTGGATCGTTTTGGGTGTGCTGTGATTGCTGGTGATTGGTTTTCTGAATTCGATGGGCTGTCCCACACCGATCCGAGTGATCTCGATATTGATCATCTGGTGCCATTAAAAGAGGCATGGGATTCTGGTGCACACGCATGGTCGAGTGCACAACGAGAGCAATTTGCCAACGATCTCTCTGACGGTCGTGCCCTGATCGCAGTGACGAACAGCGTGAATCGTTCAAAGGGGGATCGTGATCCATCACAATGGCTGCCCCCGCGATCTGAATATGTCTGTCAATACATTGCGGACTGGGTTGCAGTAAAACAGGCATGGAATTTGACAATGGACCCAAGTGAATGGGGTCGTATCAAAAATCTGTTGACCGGACCGTGCGAGGGAATAGGGATTCGCCCGTGGGGACAGGTGAAATAAGCCAGGTCTAGGGGCTGTACCGATGGGAAAGCCCGTTTGTGGGGTCACGCTGATTCTCCGATAGCCTCGTCACCTATGTCGAAAAAGACCAAAAAGCGCAAGGCGCGTATGCGCCGTTCAAAGGCCAACCACGGCAAGCGCCCAAACATGGGTCGCGGCTAACTCTTCTTTGCTGTGACAACGCTTGTTTCGCTTCATGCACATGGACAACAGGCGGCTTGGGAATCTCTTGGCCTGACGTTTCAGGCGAATCGTTGCTGGCTTGGTGACGTCTCTTTAGTGCTCACCGAGGGTTCTGGATCTCTCACGGGCTGGACAATCGACGCTGGTCGAGACGAAATTGTCGATATCGATGGCATTGCTACCACTTTGGTGAGCTCGTCGCAGCCGGTGACATCCCCCAGTCGTATCGGTGATGAGTTGATCACAGGTCTAGATCATGTTGTCGTCAACACCGACAACCTCGATCGCACGTGCGATGCACTGTGTGCGGCTTTAGGAGTTGATGTGCGTCGTGAACGAGATGCTGGTCGTGGAGTGGTGCAGCGATTTATCAAGTTGTCGAACACGATTATTGAAGTGGTGACTGGTCCGCACATCACCAGCGAGGGTGCTTCTTTGTGGGGCATGGTGATCAGTGTCGATGACATGGAGGCATGGGCTGCACAATGTGGCGAAGCTGTGACATCGCCGCCCAAGCAAGCAACCCAGCCTGGTCGCCGTATTTCAACAGTGCGCTCGGCGGTGGGGTTGGGTGTGCCATTTGCGGTGATGACACCTCACATATCGTCTGATTCTTCTTCACCATTGAGTTGACGCAGATAACGAGCACCAAGCTCGCATGTGTCTGCCGCGGGGCACCACCGACATTGAGCACCGGGTCGAATTTCAGGTTCGCGAGTTTTCAGGACAAGATCTGCGATCAGCAACGCCCCATGTGCTGTTCGCCGAACGGCTGCCTGCAACAGTCCTTCAGTGACATCTTCACTATCGAGTCGTGCCGAATCTAATGAATACGACCCAAGTTGTCGGGGTGTTTGTCGAGAACGAAGTGTTTCGACAAGAGCGTAAAAACGCAAGTCGTCTCGATGTGTGGGAGTGAGTCGTCCCGTTTTTAAATCGATGATGACTTTTTTCCCGGGTCCTCCGAGCACGAGGTCCATCCGCGAGGAAAAAATGACTGAATTGTCGAACAGTGCGTATGACGCCGAGTACTCCACCATTGGACGCCATTGAGGTTTGATGGGTGGAAAACATTCCAAGAAATTTGTGACTGCACCGAGAACTGCACCTCGAAGTTCTGCCATTTCGTGGGCGGACAAAGAAATCAAAAACCCCGATGCGCTTTCTCGTGGATTTTCCGCGACGCTCGTGATAGCAGCGTCCACGATGTCGGCCGGCACTACTGGTCCGCGCCAGTTAAGCATCAGTTCAATTCCCTTGTGGGCAATTGTTCCTCGCACCGTATTGATGTTCCATGCAAACGGTGCTTCGCGTTGCAGAACGTGGTACTTCTCACAACCATGCACTGTGGCCAGATGGTGTTTGTTGATGCGCAACGGAGACTCGGAGGTAAAAAGTCCGTTGATGGGCTGTAGTGCTGTGATGAGTTGTTCCTCAATCGATTCGATGACATCTGACGGCAGAGGAGCCCAATCGGGTGGAATGCCCAGAGCATCGATGACGGCTTGTTGTAGGGGATTGAGGTCAGTATCCACGACGTCTTCACACTAGGTGCCAGGCGTGTCTGAGATCCTCGAATAGGGGTTGTCCGCATTCGATCTCGTCGGAAAATTGAGTGCCACACCCCTTTGGCACGATGGAGACATGAGTTCTTCGGCCACAACCAAGTTCACGGCAGCTGCCCGAGTGCTTGCTCAGCGTGCCGCCGAACTTGATCTTGTTGTGCCCGGTTTCCGCAGTCCTCCCCGAATCGTTGGTGTCAACCGCAGTATTCGACGCGCTCGTGATGGTCGGGGAGGAGTTGTCGCGGTGCGTATTGCCGACCGTCCCTTCACTGCCGCTGTCGGCGACATGATCGAAGGAGTCTTGTGTATCAATGGCCTCGATCCCGCAGAGGCCGATCGTGTTCGCACACAATTGTGGCGCACGATGCTGCAGTTCACCGTTGAACACTCCTCAACCAAAATTCACCGAGCCGAGCCGTCTGCATCAAATGTGCAATCGTCGGGTGGAGTGCCGATTGGGCGCGTAGCCTAAAAGTCTTCCTGCCCGGATGGCGGAATTGGCAGACGCAGGGGGCTTAAACCCCCCGGGTGGCAACACCTTGCGGGTTCGACTCCCGCTCCGGGCACGTTTTTGTCTCTCTTGGTCTTGAAATTCCAGAAGAACTGCCATCATGGCAAGGTGCAGATTGCTCGCGTCCGACTGGTCTTTGTTCCCGTGGAACTGTCGTCGCCGTTACGGACGTCTCATGGTGTGCACCAATCACGTGTGGCGACACTGGTCGAGATCACCGATACCCGAGGTTTTGTGGGGTGGGGTGAAAACGTTGCACCGACAGGTGTGGACTACGTGGGTGAATCA
>JBEDHS010000004.1:0-3519 GCA_041173945.1 Actinomycetota bacterium | reverse complement strand
GTCAGCCGTGGGCACGGATGCATGTGAGGGTGCATGGGTCCATGTTTGTCGCTGCAGTGGTGCAACGAGATGTGCGTGAAGTTCGGGGTCAGTTATCGAGGATTGCTGTGGCAGGTCCTGGTTCGTTATCGGGTCGCTATCCAACGGGAAACACAGGACGTGCTCGTGTTCCCGCGACACAGCCAATGCCGATTGCTGGAGAACTTGCAGAGGTGCTCCAACGAGCAGGGCAGCGAACCGACTGGTCTAATCGTTCGTAAAGGGTTGCTTAAACCAAACTTGGCGTGCCTCCCTTTGGTCATGCAACCCAACTGCGTGTTTTTGTTGATCCGGACTTGTTGCAGTACGACGAGGTGTGGGCTGCAGCAGGAACATGGAACGACAACTTTGGTGCGAACCCGAATGACATTGTTCGTGTCGCTGGTGGGGTAGTCACTGACCTTAAGCGCAACTGAGCGACTTAGTCCTCCATTGACTGGCGCGCAATGATGATGAGACTAGGTAACGATGAGAGTGCCCATATCATCACGAACGGAACTGTGACCGAAAGAGAGGTCCAGTCGGGGTTGCCAAACTCACGAGTGGAGTCTGTAATGGAGATGTCGAGCGCAATTGCTACTACCACCGTGATGGATACAAAAACTCCGAGCAGACGATACGCCTCGTGATACGCCGAGTTTCGAATCGCAAGTAGACGCTCGTCAAGCAATTCATCTGGTGCATCGGCCAGAATGCGCGCGGAAGATCGTGCCGCCCACCAACACACCATTGGGAGGATGCCCCACATTGAGAGGTGGCCATTGGACAGGCCGAAACCACCGGGCAGGTCAAAACCGCCATAGACGACGAGCCCCCAGGAGGCAATGTTCAACACGATGATGGTGCGACGAGCACGGGTGGTCATCAACCATCCGAACTTCGCCGTGTACTCCCGCGACAGTGCACGCTCTACTTCGGCGCGACTGGTGCCAGACGTTCCAGATGTCCAGAAGTATTCCTTGTGTCCTGACTTTCCATAGGGTTCTGGCCATCCGACGAAACGTAGGAAACGGTGATCTTTGTATTTACGCCAGATCCAGAGTGCTCTCACTGCTGTCATGACAGCCAGAGAAACAAAGAGTCCCTCAACACTCGGTAGCCAATTCATTGTGTTGTTGCTTTTCTATTTGTGAATGGATTAAGTGCAAAGATCTGGTGCACATCTGTCTGAAGGACTTGGGCAATAGTCAGAGCGAGCGACAGGCTGGGGCTGTACTCACCGCGCTCGATGTATCCGATCGTTTGGTAATGCACATCTGCCGCATACGCGAGTTCGGCCCGAGTGAGTCCGTACCTTTCTCGTATCTCTTCAAGCCGGTTGTACACCGGCGTTTCGTTCTTTGGTTTGCGGCTCATGCTATGTAGCATAATTACTATATAGCATTAATGCAACATCATCCACTTGGGTTTCTAAAACAAACGGTGGCGTGCCTCCCTCTGGTCATGCAACCCGACTGCGTGTGTTTGTTGATCCGGACTTGTTGCAGTATGACGAAGTGTGGGCAGCGGCAGGAACGTGGAACGACAATTTTGGAGCGACACCGGCTGACATGGTTCGTGTTGCTGGCGGTATTGTCACCGACCTGAAGCGCACCTGAGTTAACAGGTCGTATGCTCAGGGTATGGCTGATGTCGCCAATCCTCTAGAAGACCGGCGTGGCGTCGATGTCGGTCAGATTCGGCGTCAACTGCAGATGTCAACAAAAGAACGTGTCCGACACATGGTGCATGCTGCAAACGTCATGTTGTACATCCGGGAACACGCGGTTACCGCACGCAGGCTCAAGAGCACGTAATCAGTGTTTAACCCGGTTCGTATCTGTGAAATTCTCAATGAAGAGCATGTTGATTTTGTGGTCTTGGGCGGATTTGCAGCAATCGTCAGAGGTTCGTCCTTGCCAACACAGGACATTGACTTCATTCCGTCGCGCGAACAATCCAACCTTGACCGACTAGGTCGCGCTCTGACGCGTATGAACGCAATGATTCGGGCAGCAGACGAAGCGGTGCCGACGAAGATTGATGGGAGATTCTTGGCGAATGTGTCTCACATCCTCAATCTGGTGACCGACTTCGGTGAAATTGATCTCACTTTCACTCCAGCAGGAAGCGCCCATGATTACGAAGGTTGGAGTCGCAACGCGACTCCCGAAGAAATCGACGACGGTGTGACGATTCTTGTGGCCTCGCTCGATGACATCATCGATTCGAAACGTATGGCCAATCGACCGAAGGATCAAATGGCATTGCCGTACCTTGAATCGCTTAGAGACGAAATACGTAGACAGTCCAACGAGTAGGTTTTCTAAACCAATGGCGGCGTGCCGTTATTTGGTCACACAAAGCAGTTGCGAGTGTTCGTTGATCCGGGCTTGTTGCAGTTCGATGAGGTGTGGGCTGCAGCGGGAACGTGGAACGACAACTTCGGTGCGAACCCGAATCACATCGTTCGTGTCGCCGGAGGAACGGTCACCGACCTGAAACGCGTCTAATCATCAGACTTTGGTGGCCCACACTTCTACGTAAGTGCCATAGGTGGCGTCGGCGACTTGAAAACCAGAAGTTCTCACTGCAGTTACGAATGAATCTTCTGGCCATGTTGTGTACCACCTACGTCCGTCTGTTTCTTCACGCCAACCAGTTTCCCCAGTTGATGGCACACACGCGTACAGATGACCGCCTGAAGTGAGAATTGAATGCAGTGAACGAAGAACCGTCTTTGTTTCGACTACAGAGAGATGGACAAGTGAAGCTTGTGCCCACACCCCATCGAATGTATGTGGTGGAAAAATCGAATCAACATCTCGGATGTCTCCAGTGATGACGTCTCCGTGACGGGCAGCCATTTCCGCAAAAGCTGGATTCAACTCGAGGCCGGTCGGTTGATGTCCCGCTTCGGTGAATATTCGGATATCGCGACCAGGGCCACATCCGAGGTCAAGAATTCGTGAATGAGGCGAGAGAAGTAGTGCAAACCGAGCCGGACGGTCAAGCAAATGAGATGCGTATTTTTGTTCGTATTGAAGTGGCTCTGTGCTGTATGCAGCGACAGATATAGCGACGGGGTCAATGTCGGGACTGTCGTGCACGAGTCAATAGTGCCACCTAAGAAACGCAATCGGGCATCTCGCTCAGCCCAAAAACACCACTTGACAGTGTCAATTTCTTTTGTTAGACACTGTCAACATGAGTAACAAAAGCGTGTCCGAGCATCCGTCGTTCGGGGCATCAGGAAATGTGTATCTCACGGGAAATTACGCACCCGTCGCAGAAGAGTTGACGGCAACTCAACTCGAAGTGATTGGTGAAATCCCTCGCGAACTCAATGGTCGTTATCTCCGAAACGGACCAAACCCCATCGGCGATATCGATGAGCCGACTCACCATTGGTTTATGGGTGACGGGATGGTCCATGGAGTGTGTCTGCGTGATGGCGAGGCGGTGTGGTACCGAAATCGATTTGTGAATTCGCCGCGGATC
>JBEDHS010000003.1:0-8903 GCA_041173945.1 Actinomycetota bacterium | reverse complement strand
GACACCCAATTAACGAGTGCGCCAAGATAGTTGCCGAGATGAACCGAACCTGTGGGTTGAATGCAGGACAAAACGCGAGGCACCTCTCAACGCTAGTTCGCAGTTGTTGCCACAGAAGGATTGGTTCGGTGCTGGTCGGTCCGAACTACTCTGGAGGCGTGGCAATTGAAGTGGCAACTCCGGTCTATGAGGGCCCTTTTGACCTGCTTTTGCACCTCATCATGAAAGAGGAGGTGGACATCCACGAGATCAGTCTCGCCAAAATCGTGGATGCGTACCTGGCCGAACTGGCAAAGATGCAAGAACTTGACTTAGACATTGCAACCGAGTTCCTGCTGATCGCCGCGACATTGATTGAACTGAAGGCGCGTCGTCTGCTTCCGGGTAAAGAGAATGTTGATCTTGATGAAGAGTTCGCGTTGTGGGAAGAACGAGATTTGTTGTTGGCGCGACTGCTCGAGTGCAGCACTTTCAAAGATGTGGCCAAAGTGCTGGCCACATTCGTGGATGACGCGGATCGGGTGTATGGGCGAAGTGTCGGTCCCGATGAGCGTTTTGCAGAGGTGACACCAGACCTTTTGGAGGGAATCACGCTTGAGAAACTGCAGAACGGTTTTATACGAGCAATAACCCCTCGGCCTCGAGATGAGGTCAATTTGTACCACGTCTCACCGATTCGATTCACCGTGGCAGAAGCGGTGGAGGAATTGATGGACGAATTGCCACGCATGGGGGCGACCACGTTTCGCACACTCACTGGTGGACTGGTGGAGCGGCTTGAAGTCGTTGTGCGGTTCCTTGCACTGCTGGAGATGTACAAGCAGGGATACATTGAAATTGATCAAATTGATCGTTTTGGTGACATCTCTGTCCATTGGACGGGAGTGGGTCCAGGACACAGTGGACCTATAGAGATTGATTCATACGAAGGCTAAAGATGGACGTTGAAATTACGACAGAGTCAGTGCGCGCCATCGAGGCGATATTGATGGTGGCGCATGAACCTGTCCCCACGGATTTGATTGCTCAATTGGTTGAACTACCAAGCGCGACTGTCGATGACGTGTGCGCACGTCTGGCTGACTCATACGAAACAGCGGGTCATGGTTTTCAGATTGCAAAAGTCGCAGGTGGTTGGCGATATCAAACACACCCCGACATGGCACCCTATGTGGAGCGTTTCATTCTGGATGGACAACGCGCTCGATTGTCGGGTGCGGCTCTTGAGACTTTGGCCATCATCGCCTACAAGCAACCAATTTCACGTTTACAAATTGCTTCGATCCGCGGTGTAGATCCAGATGCGGTGATGCGAACGTTGCATGGTCGTGGATACATCGCCCCCGTGTCACGCGATAGCGGTCCCGGTCAAGCGGTCTTGTGGGGAACAACACAATTGTTTTTGGAAAAGCTGGGTATTGCATCTCTCGCTGATATGCCACCGATTGCGTCTTTTGTACCCGATGCGTCATTAGTGGAAGCGCTGGAAAAGACGTTGCGCATCGAAGCTGATGCCTTTTCTGTTCCCGACACTGAGGACACGTCGGAAAACGCGGAGGCGACTGAGCAATCATGATGTCGTCAACCCCGCCGGGAGGCGCGGTACCAGAGCCACCATTGTGGGAACAATGGGAAGACAATCGTCGAGCAGCACAATCTGAAGGCGAGCGTGTGCAAAAAATTCTTGCTCGAGTCGGATATGGGTCGCGTCGTGTGTGCGAAGACTTGATCTCGGAAGGTCGAGTGACTGTCAATGGGGAAGTGGCAGTGTTGGGACGACGAGTAAATGTTGATTCCGACGAAGTGTGTGTTGATGGTGTTCCCGTTGGAGTGTTGCCCGGGCTTGTGTACTACCTGTTGAACAAACCCGCCGGTGTCGTGACGACCTCTGCGGACACACACAATCGTCCAACCGTTGTTGAACTAGTGCCTAGTGATCCGCGAGTGTTTTCTGTTGGTCGACTTGACGCCGATACGACGGGACTTTTGATTTTGACAAACGATGGTCAGCTGGCTCAATACCTGACACATCCCAGTCATGGGGTCGAGAAGGAATACATTGCTGAGGTCGAATCTCCACCGAAAGGTGTGTCTGCTGGTGCAATTCGACAACTGCGCGATGGGGTCCTTCTTGATGATGGGTTGACCGCCCCTGCCCAGGTCAGTCAGCCAGAACCTGGAGTGTTGCGCATCGTTATTCATGAAGGTCGCAACAGACAGATTCGTCGGATGTGTGAGACCGTCGGCCATCCTGTTCGACGTTTGGTAAGGACGCGTATTGGACCCCTACGTGACACTCGATTGTCACCAGGTTCTTATCGAGAATTGAGTCGTGAAGAAGTGCGGTCGTTAATGGAAGCAGTCCACGACATTGAGACGGATACGATTCCAGAGTGACAACCAGTCAGAAAGAACAGCAGTGGGCCAACGTGGTGGGCCTGGGATTGATTGGTGGTTCATTGGCGCTTGCTCTTCGTCAAATGGGATATCACGTCGCAGGTCAAGACGTTGATTCCGAGGTCAGTAAAAACGCGCTGAGCCGCGAGGTCATCGAGTTGATTGGCATCGTTGAAGATGCCGAAATCACGTTCGTGGCGACGCCAGTGTCGGACGTCGTTGACCAGGTGTTGCAGGTACTGGACAAGACCAAAGGCATCGTGACTGATGTGGGGTCGGTGAAGTCGCACGTTGCCAATATCGTCACCAGCCCACGATTTGTCGCAGGTCATCCCATGGCCGGATCAGAACTCGATGGTCTCGATGGTGCAGATGCATCGATGTTTGAAGGCGCGACATGGGTGCTGACGCCAACTGTGCACACAGGTGATGACGTTTTTGCTTTTGTTGCTGGTTTGGTGACACGTCTTGGTGCCGAAGTGGTTGCACTTGATCCTGTCACTCACGACGACGTCGTGGCAATCGTGAGCCATGTACCTCATCTCACTGCGGCCTCGTTAATGCGTATTGCCGATGCTCACTCTGAGGAGCATCTCGCTCTGCTTCGGTTGGCTGCTGGTGGCTTTCGTGACATGACACGTATTGCGTCAGGTCGACCTGGTATTTGGTTGGACATCTGTGACCAGAACAAAGACGCAATCGTCAAAGGTTTGACTGCTCTTATTGACGGTTTGTCGGACATGCGCGAGGTTGTCGCACATGGGAACCGTGACATGTTGTTGTCAATGTTGACCCAGGCGCGGAAAGCTCGCACGAATCTGCCTGTTAGTGCAGGGCCCATAGAGGATCTCAGCGAAGTGAGAATTCCTATTCCTGATCGTCCTGGCTCTGCTGCTGAGGTATTCACGTTGTCGGGAGAGTTAAGTGTCAACATCTACGACTTTGAAGTGGTGCACTCACTCGAAGGCGATAGAGGTGTGATGATTACCGTCGTACGATCAGAACAAGCCGACCTGTTTCGCGGTGGATTGCTCGCGCGTGGTTTTCATCCAGCCGTTCAACCTTTGGTGTAGTTCAAGGGTCACGATGTCGCGTCTTTCTCTCAATCCGCCTCGCGGTCCGATACGCGCCACAGTAAAGGTGCCGGGCTCGAAAAGTGTGGCTAACCGTGCCTTGATATGTGCGATGTTGGCAGAAGGCAAGAGCACCATTCGCGGAATCCCCGATGGTGATGACACCCAAGTCATTCTCGACGTACTCACAGCTATGTCTGCTGTCTCAATGGATGGCGATGCTTTTGTCGTGCACGGGGTATCTCGACCCACATTGCCTGGGATTATCGATGCAGGCCTAGCGGGAACATCATCGCGATTCCTGACCGCGGTCGCCGCAATTGCGACGTCTGTTTCTGTCATCGATGGTGGGGAACCATTGCGTGGAAGACCAATGGCAGATCTCCACGAAGCACTTCAGTCATTGGGAGCACAGATCGAGCCATTGGGCACAGTTGGTCATCTTCCCGTTTCTGTATCGGGGACCATTTCAGTGGGAGGAGAAATTCGCATCCGTTCTGACGTGTCCAGTCAATTCATCTCTGCGCTGATGTTGATTGCGCCCACCTTGTCCGGTGGTTTGTCGATTCTGTTGGATGGCACTGCGGTGTCGCAGTCGTATATCGAATTGACTGCGCGTGTGATGGCGGCGTTCGGTGTGGAAGTTCAGTGTGAACCGAATTCAATCGTCGTACCAGAGGCTTCGTATGTGCCATGTGAATACGTTGTCGAACCCGATTTTTCTTCGGCAGCTTTTCCGATTGTGGCGGTGTTGCTGCGAGGGGGAGAGATCACCATTCCCTATTTAGCAACTGCGATGACTCAAGGTGATGCTGCAATCTTGGACATTGTTCGCCAACTCGGGGCAACAGTGGCCCAGCATGGGAATGACGTGGTTGTCTCTGCGTCAGCAGGAAAAGTGACTGACGAGATCGCATTAACAATGTCGGATTGTTCCGATTTGGTTCCAGTGGTCGCAGTTGCGCTTGCTCAGTGCGCGAAGAATGCTCGTATTGATGGTGTGGGGTTCATCCGTCACAAGGAAAGTGATCGACTGGGAGATGTGGCGTCGGAGATGTCAAAAGTCGGGGCGTCGGTCCAGGTCACCGACGACGGTTTCCGCATTGAAGGGGCACAAGCTTTTTCTGGTGCGGTCTTGTCCACGCATCATGACCATCGGTTGGCAATGTCGTTTGCACTTTTGTCCTTGCTGACAGATGGAATTGTGATTGACGATCCATCAGTGGTCAGTAAGAGCTGGCCGCATTACTTCGATGACATGGTCGACATCCTCGGTCCCGTTCGGGTTGCCAATTAGTCTCACCCTATGGATCTCGTGGTGGCCGTTTTTGATGTGGATGGCACCTTGACTGTGCGCGATTGCGTTGTGCCGTTCACGCGCCGGATTGCGGGGACAAAGACATTTTTGTGGGGGGCACTGAAAAAAATCACCCAACTTGTGCCCATGCTTGTCGCGCGAGATCGAGATGCGATCAAGGAATTGTTCTGCGACGTTGCTTTTGCAGGAAGAAAAGTTGACGATGTCGAAGTCGAAGGTGTGATGTTCGCCAATCACATCTATCACACCATGATGCGTGACGATGTCGCACAACGATTTCGATGGCACCAAGAGCAGGGTCATGTTGTCGTCTTGGTGTCAGCATCTCTCGAGCCGTATCTCGCACCATTGGGAGAGTTGATGGAAGCAGATGCTGTCTTGTGTACCGCGTTACACAGCGTGGACGGTGTCTACTCGGGTGCGCTAGTGGGTAGTAATTGTCGGGGTCAAGAAAAGGTCGTGCGTCTCACACAATGGTGCCAAGAGGCTGGCATACCCATCGATGCAATTCAATATGCCTATGGTGACTCTCGCGGAGACGAGCCGATGTTGGCAATGGCACAGCACGCCTTTTTTGTGGCAGATACAGAACTTGAGGTGCTTGCCCGATGATCAAGGCATTAATAAAAGAAGCTCGTCCAAAACAGTGGACCAAGAACGCTCTGGTCTTCGCAGCTCCTGGCGCATTGGGAGTATTGAATCAGTGGGAGCCATTTGTTGAGGCTTTCGTTGTCTTTGTTGCTTTTTGTTTGGTCGCCAGCGGAACGTATTACTGGAATGACATCAACGATGTTGAGCAAGATCGACTTCATCCAGTCAAGAGATTTCGACCGATAGCAAGCGGGGATATTTCACTACCCGTGGCCAAAGTCGCCGGGACAATTCTTCTGGTGGGTGGACCACTGCTTGGGGCATTCGTGAGAGTAGAAGCAGGCGTTGTTCTTGCCACCTATGCAGTGCTGACACTTGCGTATAGCACTCGATTGAAACATGTTCCTCTTCTCGATCTGGCAATTGTGTCGAGTGGCTTTGTGTTGCGTGCAATGGCAGGAGCGACAGCGACGTCAACGCCGATGTCTGACTGGTTTATTTTGTGCATCACCTTCGGATCATTTTTCATTGTGACAGGAAAGCGATTCGCGGAGTTGATGGAGATGGGGGAGATGGCCTCCACCACGCGTGCATCATTGATGGCGTATAGCTTGTCGTTTCTGCGACAACTCTTGATTGTTGGCTGCACCGCGACGGTGTTGACGTACTGTCTATGGGCTCTTGAAAACGCTGGTGCTGGCGAGGAATTTTTACCCCTGCACGTGTTGTCGATTGTTCCCATGGTGCTGGCATTGCTTCGCTATCTCATGGTGCTTGAGGAAGGCGGTGGTGGTGCACCTGAAGAAGTCTTCTTCTCAGACCGACCCATCCAGATTTATGGCGCTGTCTGGGTCATTGTGTATGGCCTCGCCGTCTACGCGACGTCCTAGGAGTACAATTTCAGAATGCCTCAAAAGCGTCTTTCAGGTTGGGGCCGGACTGCGTGGACCGTTGCAGATGTGGTGTCCACTGTCGACCCCGATGTCATTGCAGATGCCGTGCGCCACAGTGGCCCACGTGGTGTCATTGCTCGCGGACTCGGGCGTTCCTATGGCGCGGCTGCACAAAATGCAGGCGGCACAGTCGTGGAGATGTTCGCAGAATCCCACAACGATGGATCTGATCTCATTTTCGATCCGTCAACAGGAATTATTGATGTAGCCGCCAGTGTCAGTCTCGATGCGATCTTGCGGTTCAGTGTTCCTCGCGGGTGGTTTGTGCCTGTCACGCCCGGTACTCGGTTCGTGACAGTAGGTGGGGCTATTGCATCTGATGTCCATGGTAAGAACCATCACGTTGATGGCAGCTTTGGTCAACACGTTCGCTCAATGACTGTGTTGTTATCAAACGGCGAGATCGTGGAATTATCACCTGAATCAACACCTGCGTGGTTTTGGGCGACTGTGGGCGGGATGGGGTTAACAGGCATTGTCTTGCGCGCAAAAGTGGCGATGCTGTCAATCGAATCGTCGCACGTCCGTGTGGAAACAGAGCGGTTGCCTCATTTTGATGCGGTGTGCGAGGCGATGTCGGGTGACGGTGATGATGATGGATATCGCTATTCGGTGTGTTGGGTCGATTTGTTGGCAACAGGTCAATCAATGGGGCGAGGTGTATTAACCCGAGGCGATCATGCCCTAGCGAGTGAGGATTCACGCGAGGATACATTGGCCTATGACCCCCGTCTGCGCGTTGCTGCGCCGGGTTGGGTTCCAAACGGACTGTTGAACAAGTATTCGATTCGCGCTTTCAATGAGTTGTGGTATCGCAAAGCGCCGGCGCAACGTCATGTCGACTTTGAAACGATTCCTGCTTTTTTCCATCCGCTCGACGGAGTCAATAATTGGAATCGTTTGTATGGATCGCAAGGTTTCATTCAGTATCAGTTCATTGTTCCGCTCGAGCGCACCGATGTGTTGCGGGAAGTCATTGCAACTTTCTCTGAAGCGCATGTTGCGTCATTTCTCGCAGTGTTAAAGAGAATGGGGCCACAAAACTTGGCGCCACTTTCTTTCCCGACTGAAGGCTGGACGCTCACCTTGGACATGGCTGCTGGAATCAAGGGACTACCCGAGTTGTTGTCGCGAGTCGACAACATGGTTCTCGATGCCGGCGGACGCCACTATTTGGCAAAGGATTCACACGTTGCGCCGAGCGCAGTGCGCCGTGGGTATAAGCGACTAGATGAGTGGCTTGATGTTCGTGAACAAATGGATCCGTCTGGGACATGGAGAAGTGACTTGTCACGTCGACTGGGATTAATGCAAGGAAAAGACACATGAAAAACGGCGTTGGAGTACACCAGAACATTGTTTTGTGCGGCGGGACAAGCGATATCGGAGTCGCCATCCTGAATGAAATTGTGCAGCCTGGCGTTGCACGAGTGGTGTTGGTGAGTCGCGATGTCGAGCGTGCACAACAGGCCACGGAGAGCGTTTCGGAAAAATATCCCGATGTTGATTTTTTTCACATCCGTTGGGATGGTGCCGATGCCGAGTCAATGCCGCATGTTGTTCAAGAGATCGTTGCAGTGGCTGGCGACATAGACGTCGCAATCGTCGCTCAAGGGCTTCTGAATGAAGGACGGGATTACTACGCCAATCCTGCGGATCTGATCGAGATGGCCAATGTCAACTTCACCGGAACAATGACGCTGCTGTACGCACTTGCTGCGCAGATGCGTTCGCAGGGTTACGGCAAGATTGTGTTGTTGTCATCAGTGGCAGGCGAGCGTGTGCGTCGTGCAAATGCTGCTTATGGTGCGACGAAAGCAGGTATCGATGGATTCGCACTTGCTCTTGATCATGATCTAGCAGAGACAGGCGTTTCGATTTTGGTGGTGAGACCTGGTTTTGTCGAGACAAAGATGACGGCAGGAATGAAAAAGGCTCCCTTTTCCACTGACGCACACACCGTGGCTCGAGCAACAGCTCGTGCACTCTCAGGAAATGCCAAAATTATTTGGGTTCCGGGCGTTCTTCGCTGGATGTTTCTCGTATTAAAGAATCTTCCCCTAGCAGTGTGGCGGCGCCTTCCTGTGTAACGCACTACGGGATAGCACTGCGAACGCCATAGAGGCCTGTGACCGCAACGAGCCCGGTGGCCAATACGAGCACCAGGATCGGCCACCATTTTTCATCGTCGTCTCGCATAAGTCGTGCGACGGGGATGAGGAGTGGAAACGCCGTGAACAAGAATCGTGGTCGTGCGGTCACTGTTGCGGGAAGAAGCATCAATGCGATGATGACTGCCGAATACGCAACATACATTGCAGGCAGTCGATACTTCCACAATGCAACCAGACCAAAAATCAAAGCGAACATCGAGGCAGCGGTGAGCAAAGTCGTTGGTGAACTAGCAGGGTTGAGAATGAAATCGAAAGTACGATCCACCGCAGTGGCACCAAAACTCGTTCCTTCCTTCCATGCTTCTCGTTGGACGCGAAACCACGCCCAATTTTCTCCGGTGTGATGACGAAGAAAAGCCATGAAGCCCACGAAACCCAACGGCGAGAGCAGTGGTGC
>JBEDHS010000002.1:0-14619 GCA_041173945.1 Actinomycetota bacterium | reverse complement strand
TCACCGACCATTCCAATGCTGCAGTCACAGGGTTAACAAACGCATCTGGGACTGAATGGAATGCAGATGTCTGTGCAATCTTCGGAATCTCGCCACAGCATCTTCCACGAATTGTCGACAGTGCGGGTTTCATCGCCAACGCCATTGAACTTGCAGGCCAACCTCCCATCACCGCAATCATCGGTGACCAACAAGCATCTCTAGTTGGTCAAGGATGTATCTCGAATGGTCAAGCAAAGATCACGTTTGGAACCGGCGGCATGCTTGACGTCTTCATCGGAGATACCCCACCCACTGAACAAACTCGTCGACAGCACGGCACGTTTCCGATTGTCGCATTCAGTCGTCAAGGAAAAGTGTCGTACGGAACAGAAGCAATCATGTTGTCGGCAGGAACCAACATTGAGTGGTTATGCACCGACATGGGGCTGTTGTCGTCTCCCGAGCAATCACACGAGGTTGCCTCACAGTGCGACACAACAGATGGCGTGATGTATGTACCGGCTCTCGTTGGATTGGGAACTCCACATTGGGATTACGGCGCGCGCGGCGCACTTTTTGGAATCACTCGAGGAACAAATCGCGCCCATATTGTGCGTGCCGTTTTGGAAGGTGTTGCCCATCGTGGAACAGATCTCGTTGAAGCAGCCGAGAAAGACAACAGCATCGCCATCGCAGAGTTACGAATCGACGGCGGCATGAGTCGCAACCCGATCTTCGTGCAGGCCCTCGCCAACTCGAGTCAACGCACCGTAAAAGTCTCGTTCTATACGGAGGCAACCACTGTCGGGGCCGGATTTCTGGCCGGCACCGCGAGTGGACAATGGTCACATCTCGACGAGGCGGTTTCCACCCTGAAGTGGTCGAACAGTATCGATCCATTAGGAAATAGCGAACACGAGAGACAACAATGGGAACAGGCAATTTCCAGATCTCGGTCTTGGATACCTGACCTTTCCGCGCTGGACTTCTAGTGTTGGAGGGGCGATATTTCGCCACAACGAAAAAGGAATACTCGAGTGGAACAGATTCAGTCTCAATCCCCCGAAACACCGACCACGTCGCGTCGCCAACTTCTTGCTTCATTGCTCGCCGGCGGAGCCTTGGCTGCTGCTGCGCCCGTGCTGACAAGTCGCGCATCGGCTGCGACGTCGGACATTCCCAAAAGAGATTCACGCGACAACAGCGCACTGAACGCAGCGCTACAACGCGAGTCACAAATGGCTGCCACATATGCGCTCGCAGTTGAGGCAACCTCAAACGAGGACGACAAAGCCGCATTGTTGTTGATTCACGATCATCATCTCGAATACGTCGACACCTTGATTGGCTACCTCGCAACAGAAGCCGAAAAACCATCTGGTCGCGCCATTGCATCACCCTCGGGCTCATTCAGTTCGATCGCTACCCAACTCGCGGCCCTCGAAGACGAGACAATCGCTATCCACACCAACAACCTCGCCGGACTTATTGGAGTCAACGCAGCGTCCTTGGTGTCGTCCATCATCACCATGGAAGCTCGTCATTCAGCCGCGTTGTCCATAGTCGCTGGTGCCAGCCCACAAGCTGCAGCTCGAGTCTGATTTCGGAAAGGTTCAACCATGTCATCTGAAAAGAACACCCCCATCACACGTCGTCACCTTCTGCGCTCAAGCGGTGCGGTTGTGGCAACCGGAGTTGTGCTTGCCGCATGTGGCGGCGGAACACATAACTCGGTGACCCGTATTGGAGAGAGTCCCGAATCTGAACCACTTCCCAACGCGGAAGTCACCGATGTCGTGTTGTTGCGCACCGCTCAATCGGTGGAGAAGATGCTCGCCGACATGATGACCGACTCGCGAATCACATCTCTCGTCTCGGGAGAAACAGCCGCGCTTGTCGCTGCTTTTGCAGCAGCCCACCAACGCCATGTCGCAGAGATTGCACCGCTTGTCACTTCTCGAGGTGGAGAGCCGGTTAACGAACGAAATCAGAAGTTGATGACCGCCTACGGTGAAAATGTGTTGTCGCTGATCGAAGAAGGCGGAAACCCCGAGGACGTGTTGGCTGCCGCACTTGGCCTCGAGACATTGATGGCCGCTACGTACCAGTACGCAGTCTCTTTGACTGTTGAGCCAGCCTTGCGCGCCGACATGATGCGCCTCGGCGCACAATCGTCACGTCGCGCAGCCGTGGTCGCACAACTCATCAATCCAGGAACCAAGGCGTTTGCCCCTGGTGTTGACGAGAACGGAAACGCAACTGTCGCCACCTTGCCGTCGGCATTTGGTCCCTTGAGTACGGTACAAATTTCTGTGGGACCAAAAAATGAAGCTGGAACGGGAACCACTGTTTTGATGGACACCCCCAGCTTGAACAGTTTGCTCTACGTCCTGTAGAGGCGTGAGTCCGGAAGACTTTCCGATTACCCATTCATCCATACCAACATTGAGGGTCCGGCTTTTTCTGTCATGACTCGTGCCTACACTGACCGTGACGGTGAGTCATTCGGGTGACCGCGGCGTAGCAATACGCTGAGGAAAGTCGGGGCTTCACAGAGCAGGATGCTGGCGAGAGCCAGGTTGGGGCGACCTGACGGAAAGTGCAACAGAAAGTAAACCGCCGATGGGTGTTCACGCATCACAGGTAAGGGTGAAACGGTGCGGTAAGAGCGCACCAGCACATAAAGCGATTTGTGTGGCTCGGTAAACCCCATCCGAAGCAAGACCAAGCAGAAGGTGGGTTGCTCGCCCGCTGAAAGGCAACCTTCGGGTAGGTCGCATAGAGGGATGGTCACCACTCATCACCGATGAGGACAGAACCCCGCTTACAGAGTGACTCACCGTCACCCACTCACATCACATCAGATGAGCGGTGTCATTCATCCCGAGCAATGCTGGCCCATGAGGTCCGATACCGATCCGGCTAATTGATGCCCGATCCAAATGACATCGCCATGTCACATCAGGGCCGACACCAAGTGCCCATGTAATTGCGCTCTTAATTGGCGACACGTGACTGACCACGACAACGTGATGAGTTTTTGCTTCATCGCGCAACTCTTCAAGAGCTGGACGCACACGCGCATCAAGTTCCACGAGCGATTCGCCACCAGGCGGCCGAAAAGAGGGATCGCTACGCCAATGATTCCACGCGGCACTGTCGACATCGCTCATCGGGACTCCGTCCCAGTCGCCGTAATCAAGCTCGATAAATCGATCGTCGACTTCCACCGAATCGGAAATTGACGACGCTGTTTGCACCGCGCGCAAAAGTGGACTTGTTATCACACGCGCACCTGGAAAATTTTCGCGGATAAACGCACCACATCTGACTGCTTGCATGCGGCCCTCGTCATCAAGGGGAAGATTCATCCGACCCTGCAAGAGGGCCGATGCATTGGCCGCGGTCTGACCGTGTCGCAGCAGGATTAACACGTGCCCGCCTCGATATCTGTTCCACCGCGCAGTTGACCAGTTTTCATGAAGTGTTGTCGCACACTAGAAGAACTCAATGAGTTCACTTTCCACATCCATGCAAGCAAGACAACACCACATATCTCGAGAATGATGTTCCACTGCATGCGATCCAGACTGGGAACATTCACCGATCCGATATCGAATCCCGCCAGTGGCCACCAGAACAACTCGGTGTTATTAAAAACTCCGTCAAACACAAGATGCAGAAACATTCCGATTGGCAACGCCAACCATCGCCTGCGACGCAATGTTCCACGACGACATACAGCCATCACTGCAATCAGGACAACAACGCTTGTGATGATCGAGTGCATAATCCACGCCCCGCCCGTTGGTATATCCACGAGATCTGGCAATAGCGCCCCCAAGAACAACACTCGGTAATCAAACCGATCGTCTCGAAAAACAAACCACACGGTGACGGCCACTGTTCCGAGGAACCAAAAGAACATCTTCTCAGGCTAGGCAGACTCACTCGGCAACAACACGAATCGTTGGTGGAATTCCTTTCATACAGTCATAGACATAAGTTTTCAATGGGTCAACGCCAACAACTGGGTCAACGGGTTCACATCGGTGGGCGCGATCGTCGTTCCTGGATCCATCACCCGCACAACTGGTCCGTTAAACACAGTTGTCGGAGGCGCAACAACAGCTCCCGGGTCTGGCGTGGGTGGAACCAATGTCGTGGTCGGCGGCACCGTTGTTGTAGTGGTGGTTGTAGTCGTGGTGGGAATCACCGTGTTGACAGTCCCTGTTGATGCTCTCGGCAGTTTCCCCGACACCAACTCTGCGATGCAGTCCACGCCAGGCAGATACAACCGCATGGGGTTACGTGTTGGCGGTGCTGGCGGATCCCAATCAAGCGACGGCACACCAATATGTGCCTGATCCATGAATGCCTTCCAGATACGTGCAGGGTACGTTGCCCCGGTCACCCGAGAAACACCATCACGACGGAATTCAGGAACATTCACCATCGGCGTGTACCCCTTCGGATCCCCCACCCACACGGCGGTCGTTAACTGTTTCGTGGAACCCACGAACCATGCGTTGGTGTTTTCATCCTGTGTTCCCGTTTTTCCTGCCGCAGGTCGACGACCTTCTAAGGGAGTTCTGCGTGCGGTTCCTAATGTCAACGTTTTTTTCAAAATATCGATTTGAGCATCAGCGACTTGTTTGGTGAGAACCAACTGAGGGTTGGGCTGATGCTGAAAAAGAACACCAGATGGACCCTCGATCTTTTCAATGAAATACGGCTCGTGATGAACGCCGGAATTTGCAATGGTCTGCACGGCCGACGCCATATCGAAAGCACTCATTTCATTTGCGCCGGTGGAAAAACTTGCATAGGGCTGAATCTTGTAGTTGTCGCGCGTCAGATAGACAGACGAAGCCATGCGATAGGTCACATTCACCAATCGATTCAAACCAACGATCTGGGCTAAGCGTGCATATGCACAGTTGATCGAGAGCCATGTCTGTTCATCAAGAGGGGCCACTCCCTTGCTGACCCCTTGTGTCAACTCAAAAGGCTCGCTTGGTAGCCCAGGATTGGGAAACGTGCACGGCATTGTTCCTTCAATCAAGTCACTGGCCTGCACACCTGCTTCAAGTGCGGCAGTCAATACGAACACTTTGCTGGTGGAACCAGTTTGTCGGCGACGCAGTGCCAAATTGACTTCATTACGTCCTGGCTCAAAACCAGGGCCACCCACCAAAGCACGAACAGCACCCGAGGCATTGTCAACAGAGACTAAAGAGGACTGAATACCTAGAGCGTTCTGCGGCAATGTTGCCGCAGCAGCCGCCTCTGCTTTTGATTGGGCGTCTGAATCAATCGTCGAGTAGATCGTGATGCCACCTCGATAGAGAGCGTTGTACCTCTCTTGATAGGAGGTTCCCAAAATTGTCGACTTATTCAACAAATAGTCACGCACCATCTCGGTGAAATACGTTCTGTTCGTCGATTGCAAGGGCACGCTGCCCGCTGTCTCAGGAATAACGAACGTGTCAAAAGTTGCCGTCGCCTCGTCTTTGCTCATCAACCCAGTTTCAACAAATCGATCGAGGACTTGGCGGAAACGACGACGCGCTTGTTCTGGACGACGAATCGGGTCGTAGGTGCTTGGTGCACGAACCAGACCCGCCAAAAAACCTGCTTGCACCAAGGTGAGGTCTTGAACCTTCGAACCGAAATACACTTCGGCAGCAGCTTGAATTCCATACGCGTTATTGCCGAGGAAAACAATGTTGAGGTACCGCTCGACTATTTGCTTTTTCGATACCGTCTTTTCCAGCATCACCGCATATCGCGCTTGCAAGATTTTGTAACGTCCGTCGCGAGGCAATCCCGCGAGATACTCGTTCTTCACCACTTGTTGAGTGATCGTAGAAGCACCTTGGCGTCCCGTGGTGAATTGAAAATTTGCAAGTGCAGCGCGAACAAGGGCACGAACATTCACACCTTTGTGATTTTCAAACCCCTCGTCTTCAACTGCCAAAAAAGCAGCGACAACATGATCAGGAATCTGGTCAATAGAGATGGGTTGACTGTTCTCAAACTCGAACACACCAATCTGGCGACCAGCAGTGTCCACAATGCGAGTACGTGTCGCGAGACCGCTGAATTCGGGCAACTTCACTGGAGTCTGTTCGTGAGCCGATAATGCCCTCCATAACTGTGGCGCTGCACCGACCACAGTTGCGCTCACCAACAACGATCCAGTCACGACAGTGACAACAAAGCGGAATAACCATTGGGTGCGAGGACGGGAGAACACACTGTTCACAATGCAGAACACCTTATGGGGCGCACTGCTCTCCGTGCAGTCACCCGCCTAAAACAGCCCGACGATCTTCCCGTTCCCGTCGAGATCTATAGATAACGCCGCCGGTTGCGCACCCAGTCCAGGCATCGTACGCATCTCGCCACAAATCGGATAGATGAAGCCTGCACCCACCGATGCTCGTACTTCCCTCACCGACAACGTGTGGCCTGTCGGCGCTCCTTTCAAACTGGGATCTCCACTGATACTTAGATGTGTCTTTGCGATACACACGGGGAGATTCCCAAAACCATTCGCCTCATACATCCGAATCTGTTCGAGAGCCACTGCTGAATACTCAACGTTCGAGGCTCCATAGATCTTCTGAGCGACTGTTTCAATTTTTTCCTTCACGCTTGCTGAATCTGGGTACAAGAATTGAAAATCATTCGCATCGTCACATGCCGCAATGACTGCTTGGGCCAAGTCAACTGCGCCTGCGCCCCCATCGGTGAAATGTCGACATACCGCCACGCGTGCACCAACAGATTCAGCAATTTCGGCGATGACCCGATGTTCGCTTTCGAAATCGCCGGGGAACGCATTGATTGCAACAACAGGTGAGACGCCATGAATCGATACATTTTCAATTTGTTTCACAAGATTTGCAGCACCGGCGCGCACATCGTCCGGATTTTCCAGCAACATCTCGGCCGGCAGTGGGCGTCCCGCCACAACTCGATAACGGCCCGAATGAGCTTTCAATGCGCGGACCGTTACCACAAGAACTGCTGCATCGGGAATCATCTTGGAGACTCGGCATTTGATGTTGAAGAACCGTTCCGCACCCATGTCGGCACCGAATCCTGCTTCTGTGATCAAGTAATCACACAAATGAATTGCCACCTGGTCGGCAATCACGGAGGAATTACCCGTCGCGATATTTCCAAATGGTCCCGTATGAATAATTGCCGGGGTGTTCTCCAATGTCTGCATCAAATTTGGCTTAATTGCGTCTTTCAAGATGACTGCCATCGCACCAGCGGCACCAATCTGTTCCGCTGTGACTGCGCGATCATCCTCGGTGTAGCCAACAACAATGCGACCGAGACGTTGACGAAGATCCTCCAGAGATGTGCACAAGGCAAGAATCGCCATTACTTCGGATGCGGCGGTGATATCAAAACCTGATTGACGTACGACACCGTCTTGATCAGTGCCAAGCCCAACTACAACGTTGCGCAAAGAACGATCATTGATATCCACCACGCGGCGCCATGTGATCTTTTTGAGCGCCAAGCCCAAAGCGTTTCCCTGATGAAGATGATTGTCGACCATTGCGGCTAAAAGGTTGTGCGCGGCAGTAACTGCATGGAAATCTCCTGTGAGATGGAGATTCAGAACTTCCATCGGAACCACTTGGCTGTATCCCCCGCCGGCCGCACCACCTTTAATGCCGAAAGTCGGCCCCATCGATGGTTGACGAAGAGCCAAGAGCCCGACCTTCCCCACATGTTTCATCGCCTGAGCAAGACCCACCGAAGTAGTGGTCTTACCTTCCCCTAACGGGGTCGGTGTGATGGCGGTAACAACGACATACTTGCCGCGCGGGCGTGAGGAGACGTCCGAAATCGCATCGAGGTCAATCTTGGCGACATAACGACCGTATGGTTCGAGTTGATCCGCGCTGAGACCAATCTGTGCACCAATCTCTTGGGGAGCGAGAAGATGAGCACTCTGGGCGATTTCTAAATCGGTGGGAAACGACACGCTTTATTTTCACCCATCCCGACTGCATCTACCAAGACGAGCCTCATTCTTGACTCTCACTAGTGTGGACACGGCAAGGGAGCACACCATGGGGCTTATTCACACAGTTCGATCTGTCGCACGCTTTTCGAGCCCCGCTATGTCTCGAACGTCACGGCGCCTCTCACGTGTCGCGAACATTGACGATTTGCGCACGCTCGCCAAACGACGTCTACCCGGTGGAATTTTTGATTACATCGATGGCGGAGCCGAAGACGAGCAGACATTGCGCGCAAACTCAGATTCATTTCAGAACTGGACCTTTGTGCCTCGCGTTCTCAGAGATGTCTCTTTAATTGACACCTCCACCACTTTTCTTGGACAATCGCTCCCGCTCCCCCTGATGTTGTCTCCCACCGGATTTAGTCGCATCGCTGACTCACAAGGTGAGCTGAGTGTTGCTCGCGTCGCGGCAGAACATCACCTTCCCTACTGCTTGTCCACGTTGTCAACACGATCGATCGAAGAAGTTGCTGCAGTCAGCCAAGGACCGAAATGGTTTCAGGTCTACGTATGGCGCGACAAGCACATGCTGCGCGACATGTTGCAGCGTGCCGCAGACTATCGATACGACGCCATCATGTTGACTGTTGATACCGCGGTTCTCGGCAAACGAGAACGCGACGTGCGCCGTGGCTTCACGTTGCCACCCACTCTTGGAGTCCGGACAATCCTGGATGGCCTGACTCATCCACGATGGTTGTTGGATTTTCTCACGCACGAGTCAATCACTTTTTCAAATGTTGCCCAATCAAGTTCGTTCCCCAAAGGAACCGCCGTCACATTGTCAGATTTCATCTCCGAACAGTTCGACCCAGGTTTGTCCTGGTCGGACATTCAATGGTTTCGCGACAACTGGTCAGGCCCCATCATTCTTAAAGGAATCCAGTCTGTTGCTGACGCAAAGATTGCTACGGATAACGGGGTCGATGCGATAGCAGTGTCAAACCATGGAGGCAGGCAACTTGATGGATCGCCCGCAACCATCAGCCTCATCGCACCGATTGCAGATGCGCTAGGTGGCACAACACCCATCATCTGTGACGGCGGAATTCGTCGTGGCTCAGACATTGTTAAAGCCCTCGCCCTCGGTGCAGACATCTGCAGCATTGGTCGTCCATATTTATACGGGTTAGGTGCCGCCAAACAAGAAGGTGTTCACAAAGCCATTGAGATACTACACAGCGAACTGATCCGCACCATGTCGCTGATTGGAGTGTCATCGCTCTCGCACATCGACTCCTCATATGTCCATCATGTGAGCCAAACATGACCGATTACATCTACCATCAAAATGAGCGGCGCCCGGTCGAAGTGCTTGTCTTCAAGATGGACCCATCGGTTGTCGATGAATTCATTGCAGTTGACCACGAGATTTGGACACTTGGCGAAGCCCGCACACCGGGACTTGATCGCATTCCATTTCTTTCAAAAGAAGTATGGCTAGACGACACCAAGCCTGGCGAGGTGACTTTGATTTTCGTATGGGAAAACCAACAGTTGTGGGACACCGTGGGGAATCTGGAATTCCAAGAAACCCTTCAACGCGCTTTCGACGAACGTTTCACCCACCCCATTGAATTGGTCGCGGCGCTCCACGAAGACTCGCACTTCGGGATCCATCGCGTGACACGCTTCGAACGATGTGATGCACCCACAACGGACAATGAACATGAGAAATAGGTCTAAGGTTGCGCCATGACAGAGCAACTTTCTTCGCTACCCGTGGAATTCCTGTTCCACTTTCACGCCACACTTGCCGCACCAATTCCTGTTCCGAACGGACCGCAAGGCACACGCCTCATTGTTCCGATCACGGGCGGAACAATGACCGGCCCGCGCATCAATGGCACCGTTGAATCGCTGGGAGCCGACTGGTTAACAATGCGTGCAGATGGATCTGCTCAGCTTGATGTGCGCGCACTACTTCGTACCGACGATGGTGCAGTCATTCACACCTCATATAAGGGCTTAATGACCCCCGGCGAGAACGGTCCCCGAATCATCACTGCTCCATTATTTGAAACGGGCGATGAGAGATACCTGTGGCTCAATCATGTCCAAGCACTTGCAATCGGTGCCCCTGGTCAAGGCAGCGTCACCTATGACGTGTATCGCGTTCAATAAAAATTGTTCAGCATCACCTGAGATGAGCGGTGGTTGACAGCAGTAATTACAGAGCAGCGCTGAGTGTGGCGCCCACAAAGGATGCCCACTCTTGCGATGAGATAGGACTAACCGTTACATCGTTCAGCACAAATCCCAGTGTGTAGGCCTGCAGAAATGTTGCAAGCACACGAACATCAACGTCCTTGCGAATAAAACCTTTTTCTTGAGCCTCACGTGCAATATCTGCGAGGGCATCAGTCACTCTTTGTTGTTCAACACTGAGTGACTTGGCGAATTTTTCAGAATGACGTGCAAGCCCAACGATTGTTGCTCGATCAGATCGTGCATTGGCGCGCTCGGGGGAACTTGCGGCGAGAACTATCGACTCAAAACGCTGGCGAAGGTCATCTGGCGAGTTAGCGACTGACAAAGTCGTGACCAACAGTCGAATGTCTTCATCGACATAGCGTGAAAAACGAATCACCTGGGCTTGTTCAATCACGTCGGAAAAATCCAAGAAATGGTGATAAAGCGAGCCTTTGGAAATACCCGATTTCTCCAACAGAGCATCAACGGTGAAGCCTTGAGGACCAAATTCGTCTATTAAAGCGACCGCAGTTTCAAGCAGTTGCACCTTTGTGGGATGAAGTTTGCTCACAGTTCTATTCAATCATGTTTCGTTCTCGAGCCCGTGACTGCAACAATGGAAGACATGAGTCATTCTGAAAGCCATGCCGCGCACCGTATGGGAATAATGCGCGCCGCAGTCCTTGGTGCCAACGACGGAATTATCTCGACTGCATGTCTGATTCTGGGCGTTGCTGCTGCCAATTCCAGCAAAGAAACGATCCTCACAGCTGGCATTGCCGCACTCGTTGCTGGCGCAGTATCGATGGCGCTTGGTGAATACGTCTCTGTCAGTTCTCAAAGTGACTCGGAACAAGCCGACATCGCCAAAGAGACTTGGGAACTTGAGACCATGCCTGAACACGAACTTGACGAACTGACCGAAATTTATGCAGCCAAGGGTCTCCCCCAAGCCTTAGCCCGCGAAGTCGCGGTGGAACTCACCAAACATGATGCGCTTGCAATCCATCTCGCAGAAGAGCTAGGAATCACCGACATCACCAAGGCTCGTCCCGTTCAAGCCGCCGTCAGTTCTGCGCTTGCATTTTCTATCGGTTCTGCAATTCCGCTACTCACGGTCGTGGTAAGTAGTGACGACGCCCTCATCCCATTGACCCTGGTTGTGGTGACTGTGATTTTGGGAGTACTTGGATGGACTGCGGCACGCTTTGGTCGAGCATCCCGGACACGCCCCACCATTCGTGTTGTCGTGGGTGGCTTAATTGCGATGGCCATCACAATCGGAATTGGTGAAATTCTGGGCGCAACTATTGCCTAACACGGTGCGCTGACTTCGTTCTGGAAGCAACGCGGCTCCACGTGGACACAGGCACGTAAAAACGGCGAGACTGCTGGCATGACAACAGCCACCTCCACAGATCGTGAACTTGCACTCGTTGACGACGCACTTGACCAACTTCTGTCAACACATGACCCAAAGAAAATTGATGATGTCTCTTTTCGAGGCGCGCGATACGACCTCGGACTGGCATGGGTTCATTTTCCAAAAGGATTCGGCGGGCTGGGTGTTCGACCAGAGTTGAACCGACGTGTTGAAGAACGTGTCCGCGCGGCTGGCGCAGCTCCACAGGATCCGTCATCATTTTTTATGGCGCTTGCTGGACCGACCATCGTCACGCACGGAAGCGATGAAGTGAAGAATCGTTTTCTTCGACCGATGTTCACTGGCGAGGAAAAATGGTGCCAGTTGTTCTCTGAACCCGGCGCCGGAAGCGACTTCGCTGGCCTCGGCACACGAGCAGTTCGCGATGGAGATGAGTGGATCATCAACGGGCAGAAAGTGTGGAACACACTTGCCCATCTTGCCGATTGGGGAATGCTCGTCACACGCACCGACCCCGATGCTCCAAAACACAAAGGAATGACATACTTCGCACTCGACATGCGGGCACCAGGAGTCGAAGTTCGCCCACTGCGTCAAATCACCGGTGAAGCTGAGTTCAACGAGGTGTACATGACGGATGCACGAGTACCTGATGCGCATCGCATCGGCGAAGTGGGTGAAGGTTGGCGCGCGGCACTGACAACCTTGATGAACGAAAGAACCGCAATTGGTGGAGGTGGTGGCGGCAACGCCAAGCGTCGAGGCCCCATCGACGAAGCGATTCGACTGTGGAAAGACCGACCATCTGACTTGCAAGATAAGTCTCACAAAGACACGTTGATGAAATTGTTTTGCACAAGCGAGGCACTGCGATTAACGAACATGCGGGCGGCTCAAGCTGCAAAAGCAGGAAACCCAGGGCCAGAAGGTTCGATTGCCAAATTGATGCTCGCCGACTTCAACAAAAAAGTGACTGAGTTTTCCATCGAGTTAATGGGCGCCGAGGGAATGATCGACTATGACTTCACTTTCCGTCGACCCGAATCGCTCTCCGTCGATGGATCAGACGGTGGAGTTCGACACGCATTTCTCCGTGTGCGCGCAAACTCGATCGAAGGCGGCACGAGCGAGATCATGAGAAATATCTTGGGTGAACAAGTTCTTGGTCTGCCTGGTGAACCACGCGTCGATAAAGACTTGCCATGGAGCAAAGTGCCACGCAGCTAAAGCAATGCCGACACATGTCGACACAAAAAAAGTGCCACTGCATAAAGCAGTGGCACTTTTCCGTTCGAGTGAATAATTTACGCTGCGCGCAAACCTGTTAATCCACGACTGATGAAGGACACGATTGCGTCTTTTACGGGCACCATGCCGTAAACAATGCATCCGTCAACACAAATCGTCATCCACGACTCACGCATGTCGCCAGTCATGGTGCTCACGATGCTGAGATCGAGGGCCCAGACCAACAAGATGCTGACTCCGAGAGTGACATGAGCACCGATCACGGGGATGCGGTTAAGGATTCCGTCAATCCTCAGTGTTGAGGTGAGACTGTGGAAGACAGGCATCACCGCCCCCAGAAGGATTGCCAAAAGGATGAGTGATCCAAGTGTGTACATAGGGTTACCTCTTTCGAGTAAGCCCCCGCCCACAGGAAATGTAACGAACGTCACATCAAAGTGGTGGATTTCCCGTCGCCCCCTGGAGCGCGCGGGAAAACGTCATCACCCCGTCTTCAATGGGAGATTCACGAAACAACTTCTTATCCCGCTTGTAGTTCTGCGGGTTAATCCACGGCTCCCGGTCTCCCTGGCGTGGGAATTGATCCATCACCCGCTGCATATAGCCGGCGGAGAAATTGTCAATCCATGGCCGTGGCTCCATGGTGAGATCCTCGGGTCGGAGACGAGGCGTGCATTGTGTTGTCCCTGTCTGCTCCATGTGATTTAACAAGCGACAGACGTATTCACAGGTCAAATCTGCTCGCAATGTCCATGACGCATTGATGTATCCGAAACTGGATGCGAGGTTTGGCACGCCTGAGTACGAACATCCCTTGTATGACCACGTTGAGGAGAAATCGACAGGTTCTCCGTCGACAACAAATGACACTTGCCCCAAAGTGACAAGGTTGAGTCCGGTCGCTGTCACGATGATGTCAGCATCGACACGACCGCCGGACGCAAGTCGAATTCCGTTTTCGTCGACACTGTCGATGTGGTCAGTGACCACAGAAGCCGATCCGTTCTTTATCGCTTCGAACAAATCGCCATTCGGTACAAGACACAAGCGTTGGTCCCACGGGTTGTACGTCGGGGTGAAATGCGTGTCGACATCGAAATCGTCACCGAGTGCATCACGCACTCCCTTCAACAAGAGTTCTTTGACTTTTTTCGGCTGCTTCCGAGTGCGCGAATAGACCAGTTGCTGCATTGTCGTGTTTTTCCAACGCGTTAAGGAATACGCGACTTTTTCAGGGAAAATCCTGCGCAAGAGCGATGCGATTTTGTCTCGATCGGGACGTGCCACCACATAGGTCGGCGAACGTTGCAACATCACGACGTGGCTCGCAGTGCGCGCCATTGCAGGCACCAATGTCATCGCAGTTGCTCCAGATCCAATGACGACCACACGTTTGTCGGAGTAGTCAAAATTTTCAGGCCACTTCTGCGGGTGAATCACTGTTCCGCCGAAAGTTTTCATGCCAGCAATTTCTGGCGTGTACCCCTCGGTGTAGCTGTAGTAACCAGAACACATGAACAAAAAATTGCATGTGTATTGAACAGTGGCCCCACCTGTTTTCGCAGTCACTGTCCATGTTGATGTCTCTGATGACCAATGTGCGTGGTTCACATGATGACCAAAGCGAATTTTTTCGCGGAGATGAAATTCATCGGCTGTTTCATTCAGGTATTCGAGAATTGCCGGCCCATCAGCAATTGATTTCTCCGCTGTCCACGGCTTGAAGCTGTATCCCAGTGTGTGCATGTCGCTATCG
>JBEDHS010000001.1:0-4082 GCA_041173945.1 Actinomycetota bacterium | reverse complement strand
CCGTTGTCACCGGACCACTCGGTGCGCCAGTTGAGGCCGAGTGGAGTTTGCGTAAAGGGGTGGCCGTCATCGAGATGGCACGGGCATCTGGTCTCAGCCTGATTGGCGGTGCGGAGTACAACGATCCGTTGAATGCGAGCACTCAAGGAACAGGCGAGTTAATTGATTGTGCGTTGAACGAGGGTGCGAAAAAAATCATTGTGTGTTTGGGTGGATCAGCCACAACAGATGGTGGGCTCGGAGCATTGCGTGCGATTGGAACTCCGGCGCGTCTGCGCGCAGTGGAGTTTTTAGTTGCATGTGATGTTGACACAAATTTTGTTGACGCGGCCACGGTGTTTGCCCCGCAGAAAGGTGCATCTCGCGCACAAGTACGCATGTTGACAAATCGACTTGAACAACTCGTCACTAAATACCGTCAAGACTTTGGTGTCGATGTGTCCTCATTATCCGGAGCGGGAGCGGCCGGCGGTTTAGCAGGAGCACTTGCAGCACTTGGTGCCACTTTGATGCCTGGCTTTGACATTGTTGCCGAAGAGACCGGGTTTGACGAGGCGATCAAACATCATCATGTCGTCATCACTGGCGAAGGTCGGCTGGATGACACCAGCTTCGATGGAAAAGTTGTGGGTGAAGTATTGCGTTATGCGAAAAGTTCGGGAACGACTGCGCGAGCAATTGTGGGCGACATTGACTCTGAATGTGATCCGACGTTGTATGCAGACTTACGACCGACAAGTTTGGTTCAGATGTTTGGCACCGACGTTGCCACAACACAAGTTCTGCACAGCATTGAAAATGCAGCGACAAAAGTCTTTGCCGACCTCACATCTCGTGAGGCGTAACGGAGGATTATTCGACGACTATGAAGTTGTTGCGCTATTACGGCGTTGTTGTCGTTGCCGATGCAGGTGCTGTTGTCGTTGTTGCGGCCTGTCCAGCTCCTCCACCAACAATTCCTTGCAGCGGCTTATTCGACAAGTCCGTTCCCAACAGAATCAACACACAGGCTTCACCAATCGATCCGGTTTCTGTGGGAATGGGCGACGGCATGGCAGCCACGTCGACATTGCCACCGAGCACGTTGGCGACATTTTGTGCGTTCGATTCACATCCGACTGAATAGAACACGCCGGTCTTTGAACGCTTCGCAGTTCCAGCTGCAACGTTGGCTGGTGGTTGCACCACGTAGCCAGCTTTTTGCAAATTCAATGTCATCTCGCCGGCGCTTCCAGCGATACCCGATGCGTTTGCTACCTGAATCTTGAATCCATTGATCGAAAACACGGTGGTGGTTGGTGCGTTCGGATCCACTGTTCCACCACCGGGCAATGTTTCCTCGGGTGGATTTGTGGTGATTGTGGCCGAGCCACCATCAGCGCTGACATCACGCAAAATCAGAAATCCGAGCAGTAGTGCCACGACCGCCACAACAGCACCCAAAGTGCCGTTTGATGCTGCGGGAAGTGATGGACGTTGGGCGCGTGGTCGTTGCTGGCTCATATTGATGAAGTCCTCCGAAAATGGGTGGGAGACATCTCTTACGGTAGTGGCTGAAACTTCCGTGCGGTATGACACCCCTCAAGTCCTTGTGGTGTAACCAGTTGAGACCGATTGAGAACCGACAGATGTGAGATGGTCGTAATGGAGCCGGGTGTGGGGGTTGAACCCACGGCCTACGCATTACAAGTGCGTTGCTCTACCACTGAGCTAACCCGGCGAGGCTTCTTAGCCTAGGCGCGACTTGCCATTCGCACACGGGTCACTTCGTAGGTGGCCAGGGCGGCGGCAGCGGAAACGTTCAATGAAGAGACCTGTCCGAGCATGGGAATGCCCACGATTGTGTCGCACCGTTCCTTCACCAGACGCGATAAGCCCGCACCTTCTGCTCCCAGAACGATGCAGATGCCCTCTGTCGCCAATTTGCCGATATCGAACAAAGTGTCGCGACTTGAATCGTCAAGACCCACCACCCAAATACCTTTGTCGCGCATCTGTTGAATTGCGGTGGGAAGTCCTGACACGAGGGTCATTGGCACATGTTCCACTGCACCAGCTGATGCTTTAGCAACAGTGGGGGTCACATGAACAGCGCGATGTTTCGGCAACACAACTCCGGTTACGCCCGCCCCATCACAACACCGCAGTAACGCGCCAAGGTTGCCAGGGTCGGTCACGCCATCGACTGCTACCAAAAAAGGTGCAACTCCATTGCGTGTTTTCAACATCTCGGCGAACGAAGCTTCTTCAAGTGGTTGAGCAAATGCGATGATGCCTTGAGGGGCTTCGCTTCGCGCAGTCTCTTCAAGTTTTCTGCGTGGCACTTCCAAAATTGTGACGCGAGATGCGTGTGCGATCTGTTCGATGTCGTCGAGAATTGGCGCAGGATCGATATCTGACGCCATCCAGATTTCGCGCACTTTTCTTTTCTGACCAATCAACAACTCGCGCACTGCTTGACGTCCCTCAATTTGTTCACCACCAAGTCCCTTGGCAACTGGTGCACTTCTGCTGCGACCGTCGCGCACAGGTCCAGATCCACTCGAGCGCGCACCAGAACCATTGCGTTTGACGACACCGCGTGACGCCGAACCAGTTCCGCGGCCACGTGTTGGTGCTCCGCTACGAGATGAAGAGCCACCCGATGATTGGGCTTTGCTTCCGGCACGGCTTCCGGTGTTGCGCGAACCAGCAGGTCGACCAGGTCGACCTGTGTTCACTTTTGGTGCTCTCGGGGGTTTACGTGGTGCCATGTTGTCCTACGACTCCTTCACAATGACTGCCGAGGCGAAGCACATAATTCCTTCGTGTCGCCCTATCGCGCCAAGACCTTCGGCGCGTCGACCTTTGACAGATACAGGTGCTTGCACCGCATCGGTTAATCGCTCCACCATTGTGTCGCGCACAGGGGCAATCCGTGGTGATTCACACACGACACTGCAATCGACATTGCCAATACGCCAGCCAGAGGCTCGGACCTTTTCGGCGACATCGCGCAAAAGAGCGAGAGAATCCGCGCCTTTCCATGCGGGATCGGTATCGGGATAATGCTGACCGATATCGCCCAAGCCGGCCGCACCAAGTAGCGCGTCTGCTGCGGCATGTGCGATCACATCTGCATCACTGTGACCCACGAGTACTGGTTCTCCGGGAAATGGAACACCACCCAAAATCAGGACGCGACCTTCAATCGGAGAATCAGCAAAACGATGAATATCGAAACCTTGGCCGACACGAATATCAATCATCACACTTCACCTTCCAAGAGATGATGGGCATGAGCGACAGCCCATTCAAGATCTTCGCGTGTCGTTATTTTTCGATTCACAACTTCACCTTCAACAATGACCACTTCACCGTTAATTTTCTCAATCAAAGCAGCATCATCGGTGCCTTCACCCGCGTTCGCATGCGCACGTCGAAGCGACTCGGCGCGAAATGCTTGTGGTGTTTGCACCGCGCGCAACGTCTCACGGCGCGGAGTTGAGACAACAACATTCGATTCGTTGATCTGTTTGATGGTGTCGACAACTGCGATTCCGGGAACTGCTGCATCTGCACCGTCAACCACAGCAGAGATCACTCGCTGAAAAATTGCAGGGCTGGCAAACGGTCGTGCTGCGTCGTGCACACAAATCACCGTCGCCTCATCTGGCACTGCAGCAAGTCCACGTCGAACCGATTCGCTTCGCGTATTGCCGCCTTCGACTTGCCCTGGTTGATTCGCTTGACCGGCTGGTAAAACAACCACCACGCCGGCGGAATGTTTTGAGGCCTCTTCAACAGCCCAATCGACGATTTTCTTCCCGCCGATGACCTCAAATTGTTTCGCACGTCCAAATCGAAGCCCGGAACCCGCCGCTACAACAATTGTCCAGACGATCTCGTTTCGATTCATGCATGAAGGGTAGTACCGTCATGAATTGATATGGCACATGAACACGTACTCGCAGAGACCGAATTTTTTGCAGACGCCCCAGGCGAATTGCTGACCACCGTTGCCGCAGCTGGCAAAGTCAAAGACTTGGTCCGTGGCGACGTGTTATTCGAAGTGGGCGATGAACCTCACTCTTTGTATGTGG